>NZ_CP009227.1:1203585-1504481 GCF_000775995.1 Treponema sp. OMZ 838
TGCAGAATTTTTAAGTAAGCTCGAAGAACGCCGCGGAAAAGATGAAGGAACTCCGCAATATCCTACATTAGCTGTCAAATTAGGAGGAACGGATTCTTATCCGCTTGCACTTGGAAGAAATGTTCTTTGGGTGGGAACTATGAATCAGGATGAAACGACCAAAAATCTGTCCGATAAAGTTCTTGATAGAGGCATTGTTATTAATTTCCCTCGACCAAATGAATTTAAACGCCGTATAAAGATTAATAAGGATATAAAACCGGAAGAACGGTATCTTCCGATTGAGACATGGGAAGGATGGAAGGTAAACTTTACAGACGAACAAACAGCTGCCTCTGAAAAAGTAATTGCACCATATAAACAATTAGTCGAAGAGATTAATAAAGAAATCTCAAATATCGGACGTGCGATTGGACACAGAGTTTGGCAATCAATTGAAAATTATATCTGGAATTATCCGGATGTACGGCAATTGCTTATCTCTAAATCGGCAGATATGAATGACAAAGAATTTATTGCCGAATTAAACAAGAAGATTGATCCCGCATTTGAAGATCAGTTAGTCCAGAAAATTATGCCGAAGCTGCGTGGAATCGAAACGAGAGGCGAATCTAAAAAAGTTCTTGAAAAAATTTCAAGTATAATTACAAGTTTTACGAATGAAGGTCATAACATAAATATCTCTAAAGACTTCTTGAACGCAATTAAATTTGGAGACGGACAATTCCTCTGGCTTACTTCCGAATATTTAAGTATGGAACAAGATAAACAAGAGGGGCGATAATGGATAAAGAAACACGGGATTATTCAACACTCTTGAAATCTTTAACTGTAGAAGATTCTAAAGAGAAATTATTACTTTCTTTACGGGATTGGTACTATAGAATTATCGAAACGGATCCTGAAACAGGAGATCCACTCGATACTGATCTAACTGCCTTGCTTGATAAACTTATAGAAATAAAGTCATACACAGACGATAAAAATGTTTACGATTGGATATTTAATATTTTTTCATACAGTAAAAGAGGTCTTTTTCATATTTTTGAAGCTCCTCGAAAAGAAATTCTCCGTTTTCATGAACAAATGCCGGTTTATCAGGCAAGAGAAATCGATTCGATGGGGATTATAGATATTTCTAGAAGGCCAGGTAGAACAGTTAGAGAAAAAATAGCTGCCAAACCTTCCGTTATAGCTGTAAAAAGGCAACAAAGCGTAGATACTTTGGAAAATCGCTTATTAAAAAAATTAATAATAAGAGCAACATATATTCTGGAAGAAAGATTGAATATATTCACTGCCGAACCGCTTCAAATAGAAAACGAAGATTCAGAGCTTTCTATTTTATATTCAAAATTATGTAAATGGCTTAAGAGTGATGAGGCGCAAGAAATCGGTGTATGGCAAAATTTACCGCCAAATAATATTCTTTTATGTGATAAATATTATAAAAAGGTCTGGGCTACATGGCGATATATTCTTGAACTGACTGATATTATCGAAAATGATATGAATAACGTAGATAATTATTTAGCAGTCTATATATTCTGGAAAACAAGCGCATTATTACAGCAACGGAAATGCAAGATTAAGCAACTTCCTGTAAAATTTTCTATAAAAAATGAAATTTTAATAGAAACTATGGGTTATGGAGAAAATGCAGGGGTTGTTATTGAGGCTGATGATTTTAAATTAAAGATTAAAGGTAATATCATTACTTTTACATCGGAGGCCGGAGAAGAACATTCAATTAATATTGCTTATAATTTTTTTCAAATTGATGGAAAAAAATACCCTGATAAATTATTAAATCTGTTTGATGCTAATGAAATTGCCGGTAAACTTGCAAATTCAATTTCTTACTCTCCCGATAGAAGAATAGTTTATTCGAATAATACGGAAGAACAAATTTTTACGGTTATGGATTTTTCGTCAGAATGCTATTACGGCATTTCAAATACGGAATTTATTGATAGTAAAACTGAATCAGCCGCACCTTATCCGTTGAAATTATTACGCCAATTCTGGAAGGCTGATGATTCTTCGGAATTAATTAATGTTGATTGCGCCGCATCGCCATCAATTCATAAAGATAGATTGAATAATTATAAGATTGATTCAATATCTTTTGATGATATTTTATATGATAGCATTATACGTAAAGAAGTTTCTATAGAATTAAAAACGGAAGCGGCATATAATTTTATGAATTCGATGAGAGATTATTACAATACAAATAATTTCTACTATATTATGCCGGACTATCTTGAAGACTTTTCATTAGGGCTCATACGTTCTACAGCAAGCTCTGTTTTTACCAATGCGAACCCCATTCCTAGTAGTATCGGGTCAGTCTTTTCTTTTCAACATAGTAACGAATTTCCTCATTATGCCATCAAAGACAATGATTTTGTATTTGTAATTGAAAAAAAAGAATTTACCGCTGACAAAAAACTTTTATCAATTACACCTATTACTGCAAAAACAACATATAAGCAAAATGAGAAAACTGAAGAGATTAATTTAAAATCAATAAAAGAAATACCGGGAGGTGTTCGCTGGGAGCATCATCCGCCTGTTGTTATTAGTGATTATAAACCTTCAAAGATAATGGAGTATATTCTTGCGGCCGTAAAAAATACGGAAGATAAGCTTGACTCTTCATGTATCTATATTATTTCCGGTCAAGACTCAATAAAAGATGCGCGGCTCAACATGCCTAATCCCAATTGGACATTCATAAATATCCCATTTAAGCCGATACACGGGATTGCCTCTTTTGTAAAACTTCAACATCGAATTTCCGATATCCCTTTGTGGAGTGAACATCTGCCGAATGTACAGATGACTGTTATTAAGAAAGGCCGAAGGCACTATATTAACTTAACAAACGAGAAAACCGTTCTTCCGATACGCGGAAAAGCTCAAGAAATACCTATTTCGGAAACTTTTATTCTTAATAAAAATGTAAAAGAATATCATTTCAGATTGGTCAGAGGTATCGGTAAAGATACCTCTGCTTTGAAATATGAGGCTTGCTTAACAAATTCGGCATTCCCATTAAAAGCAGACACTTCTTGCGAATTAAAAATGTATTATACATACGGACAAGAGCAACCCTTTGACTTGTATTTTGTATCAATCAACTCATCAAACTTTGTACGTGCAAAAGTTCAATGGAAAGAAATTGATGAAACTAAATTCCCTGTTCCGAATTTTCCTCCTGAGCGGACATGGAGCGAGTTTATTAATTGGAAAGATAGCCGTAGTAATACTCCCCGTAATTTAGTTGAATGGGAAGAAAATAATTTTAACAGTATTATCGATTTAACTCATTTTTATGCAGACGAAGAAAATAAATTTAAAAGATACACATGTAATATTCCTTCTAATTTTACTCCAAATTATCATAAGGATATTCATGGTTATTATTTCGTTATCAAATTGAATGAAACCGAATATGTAAAAATATATCAAACGCAATTTAAGGCAGTCGAAAACTGTAATAGTTTTTCTTTTTCAATTAATACAAAACATAAACCTAAATTTGATGATGGAGTGACATTATATTCTTCTATAGGATTAACTAAAGGTATAAGTTTATCTACAAAATTAATTTCATCATTTATAAGAAGATATAGATTCCCAACAATGCAGATATGGAATTTCGGTCATTCAATTATTACAAATACCCAAGTACCGATAGCTTTTAAAGAAAAATTTAATTCTATAAAACAAGCCCTTAAATCGCTGTTATATAATCACGCAGTTCAAGAGCAAGAAATCTTATGGAACGAATTATTCTTGTATGCATGTATACTTCATAAAGATTGTCTCGATATATCATCAGACTTAATGAAAATAAAGTTACAAGAGACAATTGATTTTGAACAACATTGGAAAATCATAGAGCAAAAAATCTTCCAATTCGGATATTTTATAGGAGATGCAAATACTCCTATTCAAAAAAAGGTTTTTGATTGGGCTTTAGATTTGGCAGATCAGGATTCAAAACTAAATTCTTTTAAGCTTCAAATTCTTACAATTGCGTTGTGGCGATGTGAGCATCTATTATCTACAATTTCTATTACTCAAATGGAAACTGTATTTAATCAGGTAATAGATGGAATAAAAGATGAATATCATAAACTAAAACAGGAAATATCACTTTCTAATAGAAAACTAAATCCCTTGCGCTCTCATTTAGAATTATTATGTGCATTAATCCGCTCAAGACGCTTTGGGATAGAATATCAGCAGCTTTTTTCCCCGTTTAATTCAAGAATTCAGCAACTGATTTCCGATATAGAACATATCTATGCATGGTTAAATAAAAATAGTAAAGAACTATTTGCAAAACAAATTAAGTTCACCTTATCGGATTCCAAATCTAATAATAACTTTATTGATTATTTATTACTATGGTTAGATGGCGAAAATTCGACGGAAATGCCAAAAGTCGAGAGTGCAACAGATGATGCAACAGGCGAGGATGAGGAACTTCCTTCGGATGATGATGATGAATAATATCATTATATCTGTGAGGATGGCCGGTTTGAATGAGGCAATAAAGGCACTGAAAGCTGACAAAGCCGATTATCAATTCATTATAAATAAAATTTCGAATCAATAAATCGGCTTTGCTGTTGATTGTTAAAAATTAGTATGATTTTGAATCATACGATTTGCGGTTTTTTTTCATTAACTTGCGCTGAAGAGCCTTCTTCTTTCTATTTAAAATAGTAGACGGCTTTTCATAGTATTCGCGTTTCTTCCATTCGCGGATAATTCCCTCTTTTTCAACTTGGCGCTTAAAACGCTTAATTGCTTTTTCAAGGTTTTCGGAATCATCAATAACGATACTTGCCACTTACAGAATCACCTCCAATGGATTATATCCTTAGTATCTTCTTGTACGATAACGGTTTTCCACCCCTCTGTCAAGGTAACGAAAAATCAGTAAGTCTATGTGTTTCGGTTGTGCATAATCTCCAGTTCTTCCATAACAAGATCGACGACAGCCTGTTTTTTGTCATCTCCTTCACGGCATCGTTGCTTGGCTCGCTCACGGAATTCGTTGCAGTCTATAACGGGACTTACCTCTATGACGACCTTGTCTTGGCAAACAATGTCGCCGAGCATATTGGAAGGATCGTCAGAAATACGTAAACAGTTGCCGTTAATAGACACCAGCATCATTACATCGGAGGTTCTGATGTAGGAGTCGATTTCGCGGACGCCTCGTTTTGTTTCCGGTTTGCCGGGGCGGTAGCGGGTTCCAGCCGGATATACGATAACGGCTTTTCCTTCTTTTCGCACTTCTTCCAGCGTCCGCATTGAGGCAATATTGATGCTGCGGCTCCGTTTTTTCTCTTCTTCCAGCTGTACGGGGTCGGTAATACCGGCGAGTGTTCTGCTTGGATAAATGACAATGCGTTCATAGCCTTCGGTAAGAGCTGCTATCAGCGGGTCTTCTTCGGTAAGTTTCATGCCGGCCATTGCGATAGAGCGATGGGCAAGCTCTTCTCCAGCCGGTCCTGTTTGTTCCATTAAATATAAGAAAATCGGTAAATCGAGGTTGCTGTAGTGTTCGGAAAGGATAATGCCTTTCTTTCCTGCTTTAATTGCTTGCAAAAATTCGGTAATGTGTTTTTCAGGGTATAGTTTTGAACCGTCTAACAAAAGTTTTTTTACGGCGGATTCCAAGATTGTACGAATCTGAGGATTTTCCATTTTGTGTACATTTTCTTCAGTGATAACATTATCCTTACTTGCATACTGCTCAAATAGCGGCCTGAGTTCTTCAAGCATATTTTTTAGTACAAGACCGTCCATGTTTTCCTCCTAAAAATAATTGGGAGCATATCTAACAAGTGAATCTTTTAGAGATGCCCCATCATCACTTTATCTAAAAAAGACCGGATAGTACCGGCCGATAATATCATCCTATACGGAAAGGCGCTCCAGTAACGGCGGTAGGTTGTAAATCGATTTAATCGATGGAATTCCGGACGTTTTGGTAAAATCCGTACATCGCTCCTTTTCGTCGATGAGTACGCTCCGGCCGCCAATTTGAACAAACCCCTGAACGTAAGCGGGACAATCATCTAAAAACAATGTTTCCTCAATCGTTTTATGTACAGCGGCAAGCGGTTTGGTAAAGGCTGCCGATTGCGGTTTTCCTTTCCCTTGGTTGTAGGAAATATCAAAAACGCCGAGGAATAAGTCACTGATATTAAAGAAGTTCAAAACCCGTTCTGCGTGTGCCATCGGTGCATTGGTTAATACCGTCATCGGCATTTGTAACGAAATGAGAAAGTCGCGTAAATGGGGATCCGGCTGTAATTCTGAAATTTCCGAAGCAGGATGTACTGCGGCAAAATAAGTGTCTCTGTCGCTAAAATGATATTCACACTCAAGCCATTCGAGCGTTGTGCCGTAGTTGTGCCGCCGCGCACGTTGCAGCCTGATAGCTTCTTCCAACGGAACCGATAGAAAATCGGCAATAAATTGAAACATCCGCTCGGAGATTCTCCGTTCCATCAGATTCGATGCAGAATAAAGTGTATTATCAATGTCGAAAAGTAAATGCCCTATCATCTCTGTTGCAGTATAGCACAAAAACTAAAAAAGTCCATTAAAATAGGCTTGTTCGGCGCTATAAGCATGACTATTAACCGTTAGGCTGACAATGGTAAAGCTGCCGTCTTTATTTTTAATACACCGTTTTATATCTTTTGAAATTTTTTTTGATTCGACATCGTATATGGATTGCTTTAGTGTAAAGGCGGTCTGCTTTCCTTCAATAGTCGTATATGGCAGCAGGGTTTTTGCATAAGGGCTTGAAGCGGTTAATAATCGAAGTAATTGTTCGGGTACGGATAACTTATTTCCGTTTTCTGCCTGCGGTGCATTGACCGTACTTACCGTTAAAAAGGCCGTATTTCCGCAAAGAAAAGAGTTATCTGCAATTTTTTTCCACTGGTTATCCAAATGGAGCCGCGTGCCCGATACGGTTACCGTTTCTTTTTTTGCCGCCTTATTGAGGGTAAATACGTTTGTGTCCTGCTGAGGTTCTACCGGATCGTAGCCGTAGAATACCGATTCTCCATTGCCGTTAATAGAGCCTATTTCGGTTAATTCCAAAACAGTTTCTTTTTTTGCACCGGTTATTGTTTTCAGGTGAAAGAGGGGTATAAAAGATTGAAAGTCCAGGGTTACCGAACCGCCGAATTCTTCCATTTGCTTGCGTACTGTTGCCGTACCGAACGGTGCTTTTCCGGCACGGGGAAAGTTTTTAAGTTCATAGAGCTTCGGCAAAAGTTCCATCAAATAATTGATTCCAAAGGTGTCGTCCGATGTGATAGAAGAGATAATCTGCTGTCCGGTCAGGATTAACCGCCCCTTCTCAATTTGAGTGCTGAATATGATGGATACGGTATGGGGATTCTCCGGATCATCGGTACGGATAAATGCTCCGTAGGTTTCGTCATTATAGTATAAAAAACCAATCCACGTAGGGGATTTCCATGAATAATCGCGGTAAATAACGTAATCGCCGGAAAAAGTGCCTTGCGTAGATTCGGTTGTGGGTTTCTGCGCTGCAAAAAGGAAGGCGGGAGCAAGTATCGCCATACAGCACAGGATGAACCGTGCGGTACTTCTCTTTAAAAGTCCGTGATGATAATCCATTATAATCTCCAAAAACTGAGCTTAATAGTCCTTCGTGAAAGAAAGAGTCAGACAATTTTTAAAAAAGCTGTAAGGTTTGTAACAGACGTCTGTTAACTTTTTTCCGCGTGTTCTTCCGCATATTTCTTGAATTCTTCTTCGCTCATTTTATCGGCATAGAGCGGATAGAGCGCTTCGACTAAATCTTCCAATGTAGGGAATTTTGCACCGTCTAATTTGTATGGCATTATTGTACCTCACTTACTTTATTGAGAATTTTAATGAGCTCTTCTTTTGTTCCGTTAATGAGCGGTACATCCGTAAGAGGCATATCAATATCCCGGAGATATTCGGGTATTATCGGGGATTCGCCGCATATCCGGGTAAGAATTTCGCTTTCAAAGGCGGGATGATCCTTCGACACCAACACGAGGGATTCCCCGCCACGCCGCCGGAAGATGTTTCGGGTTTGCGCCGCGGCATACGCATGGGCGGTTGCCGTATCGAACATGATGCCGTAATGCCGGTACGAATCGCTGATCAGCGTTTCCGCTTCGGCATCCGAAACCTTGGCAGGAAAAATAATCGATTTCATGATAGCAGGACTGAGCGTGAAAATTTGTTCAAGCCGTTCAATACTGGAGGGAACGGCAGGGTCGGCAGGGCCGCGTTCCGCAAGAGGAACGGAAGAGTTAATGCAGCGGCAGTATCCGGTTTCGTCACAGTTCAGTGCATCCGTTGCATCCGTAATAAAACCGTTTACCGGTAAACGAAACTTCCATGCGTATAAGCCTGCCGCAAGATTGCCGTAATTTCCGGAAGGAACTGCATAGAATATTTCTCCTGCCGTTCGTGTTTTTATACGGGTAAAGGCAAACATATAAAAGAACACCTGCGGTAGAATGCGCCCGATGTTGACGGTATTTGCTAGCGTCAAGTTATAATCTTTTACAAGCTGCTGTTCTTGGTAAACCGATCTGATGAGGTTTTCGACTACGGCAATATCTCCGTCAACCTCTACAGGGTATACGGAGCCGCCGTTCTGAAATAAATGCTCCGGTTTTAGCCCCTTTGCGTAGCCTTTCGGATATAAGATAACCAATTTAAGATGTTTTTTGTTTCCAAATGCTGTTGCCATACTTCTGCCGCCCGCCCCGGTACTGGGGGCAACGACGATGGCATTTTTTTCATCTATTGTCAACAGATGTTCCAAGGCAGAGGCAAGCCATAAAAACCCGAAATCCCGATGATTGCCGGTCGGACCGTGGAACAGTTCCAGCAAAAAGAGGCGGTCATCAAGCTGGCGGAGCCGCGGGCTATAGGATTGAAACGCGGTTGCTGCGATACGTTCGGAGATAACCGGACTAATTTCTTCTTTGAGCAGAGCAGAGGTTAGTGAGCCTGCTATAGTCGAAAAAGCTGTCTGCTCATTCATGTGCAATATCCACGATCGTAAATCGTGTTCGGAGTAGGGAACATATAAACCGCCGTCGGCAGGCATACAATCAAAGATTGCATGTTTAAAGGAAACTGCATGTGTGCTGTTTCGAGTGCTGACTAACTTCATAGTTTCAAAGTGCTCCTTTATCAAGTCGGTATTTTTTAACAAAACCTTCCGGCTTGTAGCTCATTTTTGCATGGCGCAGCCCTTCGTCTCCCAAATCTTGCTCACGGTTGATGTATACGACGTGTTCGGGAAGTGATTGTGCAAAGGCATAGTTGATGTATTGATAGCTGCCTCGAAAATCGGTTCGTGCTTTTTCAAAATGGACAACAGCGGTAGCTCCCTGTGCTGCTAACTCGGCTAAACACCATGCGACCGGCACACCCTGTACATAGAGGATAAGGCTGAGAAAATCTGCTATTTGCGGCAATGCCAAGGCCTGCTGCGCAGCTTCGTAGTCGGTTTCTTGGAGATTGGTTTGCTCTGTTGCCCAGATGTCTAAAATTTTAGATGCGTCTTTTTTTGTATCTGTATCAAGCTTTTTTAACGTAAAATCAGGGTAATTACTCAAAAATCCGTTTACATGGTTCTTTTTTTATGTAATTGCTTTCCTGATAATGTACTTAATGAAAGACGGGTATAGAGGTAATCGAAATTATCTCGATCTTCGGTAGGCGGTTCTTTAAAATTTTGGAAAAAAGCTGCATTATCGGTTAAATATGATTCTGAGATCAACTTCCAGTAAGCACAGTCGTTCTGCAGTTCTTTAAGTGTTGCGAGCGGAAGTGGGTCTCCTATAATGAAGAAAAACGCTTTTTTCTGTTCTTCCCCTAAAAAGATCAAGGTGCGCTCATTAAATCTGCTTATTTTATATTTATACGTATTTCTAAAAAAATACAAACTTCCGAAGGTTAACTCTGACATACCGTCTTTCTGCTGCTGCAAATCGGCTTTAATGGCCTGTACAGCTTCAAGAGATAGCGGAGAAAATTCAGGATACCGCGCAATGACGTCCATGGCCGCTATGTTACTCTTTTATCAAAAAAATCGCAAGTTCTTTAGAAAAGATAAAATATGCGGACGAGGCGTTTAAAAATATTTATGAAAAACGCCTCTCTATCTAGGCTGTCAGATCCAATAGATAAGCCGATTCAGGCAAGGAAGAAGCATACCCGATGCTTTTTGAAAGCGTTATTTCCGTATGAATTTTAGTATTGACGTATTCAATCATTGCATCCAGCGTTTTTTCATCAGGTTTTGCTGTTAATAGCTTGTTTTCCCGTTCGTTTTCGCGCATTTTAACCAGCTGATCGATAAGCGTATTTAAAATCTTCAGCTTACCGATGCTGACGCCGTTTTGATCCTTAGTACGCGGCACCCCGGAAACATATTGAAAATGAGAATAAACAACTTGTTTGGTATCGACCGGAAGATATGCACGCCCTCCGGCCGAAATGTTCGTCATTGCCGCATAAGACAATGATGACAACGGTACATAATTCGATACCATACCGATCCCTCCACTATTCCAATAATCGGCATTTTCTTTATGTACTTTAGAATAATCTTATCATTTTAATGTAGCGACAGCTTGACCGGTGTCTTTTTGATATAAGCATCGAAGGTAACGCGCGCGGATCGATTTTCGTAGTAAGAAGCATATTGAATAATGATTTTCATCTTTTGATCTTCGTAGATGAAAGGCATCTCATCTGAGAAAGGCGTCTCGTCTGATATCTTTTCGGATTCTGCGCTCTCGGTTTTTAGCCGTGTATAAAAATCAAGCATTACTATCTGTCCATCTGTTTCATCGCTTATTTTTACCGATTTTCCGTCCGGTGTCATTGAAAATAAAAATGAACGATACCGGCATCGTGTATCACGGGGGATAGAGGAAGCTGGTATTGTATTTAAATCTAAATCAACTTTCACAAGAACAGCTTCGTATTCAGTGGTTTCGATAATTCGATCAATATTTTCAGGAGGCTGATTTTCTAACGGATAGTATCGATACAAGTATTCAGGACGGGGTGCGCTATCACTATTCCGATTTCTTTCGTGTATAAACTCTGTCAAATCATTACGAGGTCTGGTTATATTTTCCCTTTCAAAATAAGCATAATTATAGAATCCGATGACCGGAAAAAAGAGAATGATTGTGATAATTGCCGTTACGGTACGAAGCTTTGCAGTTATGTTTTTCCTGCTGAATACCGCAGCAAAAAAGTAAAGCGCCAAAAGGCCGTTTATTGCTATTTCGTGCAGCGGTAGTTTGTCGGACACACTAAAACCGATTCTATAACTCCTTGCAGTGATTGTTCGTTCGTGCAGCAAAGCGGCAATAAACAGGAGCGAGGCGGTACCGAGGATGCCGAGCATAAGCCGTACAATATTTTGCCGGTCTGTAAAATGCTGAATCATCAACAGACAGAGTACAATAGTGCCCAGCACAAGATAATATAACGGAAAATACATTACTTCAGTTAAACGTGGGAGTAGTGCATACTTTGCTAAGTACACAAGGCCGAGGATACCAAGCGGCAGCAGTAAAATAGGCAGCAGCTTTTGAAACATAAGGGTAAAAAATTTTGAGTGTACGAGCGGTTTTGAGTGGTATACGGCAAACACGGTCAGAGCTGTAACGGTTGCTGCCGTGTTGGTAATGCGGAAGATGATACTTTCGGTAAACACAATATTAAGATAAAAAATGGCATTAATCAAAGAGACGGTGACAAACAGTGTGCAGTATACAGCGCCGAAAAAGAGCAGCGAAACCAGAACATGAATAAACCGCAATTTAAATTCTTTCAGAAAGTCTTCCGCAGGGAAAAAGAAGATAAAAGCGCAGATGCAATATAAGTATATTAACGATAGATACACCAAATCAATGTTTTTATTGAGGGTCAAAAGACCGGTAAGATACATTGCAGTAAGTGCGGCTGTTTGGCAACAGAAGATTATCACTTTAGTGCGGACTGCCGCCGCTTTTATCTTGTCGTTACAGAGTAAAACGACCGAAAACGAAAATAGAAAATTCAAATGTATCGCATTCGGAATATATTTATAAAAGAGCTGCGATATACCTGCCGCTACTACAAAAAAGAATATGGACGGAGAACTTACGGCTGCTGCCCGTATACTCTGCATAATTTCGCTCATTCTTTCTTTGAATGTCATAGTCATTCTCCCTAAAAGTTTGTCCCTTTATCATATAGTATTATGTAGAGTCTGTAAAAGAATATGTACAAAACAATATCGGATTCTTTAAAAATTTTAAAGCCAATGGTATAATATTACTTATACTGAGTAAAATAGTATGGAGGTTCTCTGCTATGAAATTTATTATGGACGAAAGTATTGGCGCGCTTGGGATTAAAAGCATTGCGATTGGGATTGCAAAAAATGTAGATCCACAAGCTTCCTTATCAGAAGCCTTTTTAAAGAAGCAAAAAGAGATGGAAGAATGGGCATTGAAATGCGATGTTGATGAAGTATTCAATCATCCGGTCATTCAGGGATACACTGATATGCTGCAAAGCGTGGGGCGCAGTATCAAGAAATATATGCCGACCGTTCCGGCTCTTATCCGAAACATTCAGCACCGCGGTTCTATTCCGCATATTAATAGCGTTATCGATATTTACAACGTCGAGTCGTTACGTTCACTTTTGGCAATAGGCGGACACGACCTTGCTAAAGTAGACGGGCAGATAGAGTTTACCGTCAATAAAGAAGAAGGCGTTTTCCTTCCCATCCTATCCACGGAAAAGCATGTTGCTAAAACCGATTACGTGTACCGCGATTCAAAAGGTATTATGGCATGGCTGGATGTCCGGGATGGGGAACATTATAAATTTGATGACGGGACAAAAAATGCAATCTTTATCATTCAGGGAAATGCCAATACGTCCGCCGATATGCGTGTAGACGCGCTCAAGCGGATTCAAAGCGATTTAGCGGAGTGTATGCCCCAGTTGGAATTTGAGATACAGGTTATCGAGGGGTAATTCATAATGAGAAATTGAGTTTCTCTGTTTCCTGTACGGTTAAGCTGAATTTCAGAAATCGAAGGAGAGTTCTACCGCTCCGCAAGTTCCGGTTTTTTGAATAAGGAGATAGCCCAAAACGACAAAAAGAAGCGGAATGCTTCCCGATGAATTAAGCCGATATCAAGGGCGACGGCAACCAGCAAGGCCGACCGTATACCCAATTTGTTTTTACCGAATCCGATGAGCCAGTGTACAAAGGCTTCATCGTATTGGTAGTCTTGAATAAAATCGATGACGGTCTTTTTCAGCACGGGATCGCTCGTTTTTTTCGTTTCAAAGATTTCATCGAGTATATCGATGAAAAGAATAGATGGCGATTGTTTTTCGTTCCGGTATTTTTCAAACACATAATAAAAGTCGTTTTGGATACCCATTAACGATGCCAGTGCAAGCAGCGCTTCGTTTTCGATATAGGGCGGAACGGTGTCCCTGCGGAGAATATCCAGAATAAACATAGGAGAATTATCTGCATTAAAAAGCTCCAGTGCACGTATTCCTTTCAGTATCAGCGCGGGGTTTTCCGCTTGGGAAAGTATGGTGCCGATTTTAGGCTGGCTGTAGCTGTCGTTCAGCCGGGCAAGGGCGACCATCGCTTCTCCGGCAAGATAGTAGTCGTCGCTGTCGAGCGCTGCCCGTAAGGGGGTAACCGCCTGCTGCACATTGAATTTGGCGAGTATCCGCGCGGCGAGCGGCGCTGTGGTAAACGCCCCCTGTTCAAGCTCTTTCAACACTACATCGCGTACCTTCGCATTGATGGTATTCATCGAATAGAGCGCCCGTAATGCGTTCATCCGAATTGTAAACCGCGGAGATTCAAGGTAGTGCAGCAGCTGATCGCAGGATACCGATGAAGCAATTTCGCCGAGTTCGTTGAGGATTTTCTCCTCGGTTTCGATAGTCTCGCTTCGGTCTAATTTGTGCAGAAGGTTGAGTGCCTTCATATCGCGGGGAGAAAAGAGCACGGCAAGCGTTTCAAACACGCGGTAACTGCCGAGGTTCAAGAGTTTGCGCTGAAATACGATACCGATTGCGATAATGGCGATAACTATCAAGAAAAATATTTGATACGATTGCAGGTAGGAAAAACCTTGCACCCGCAAAAGGTCGAGTATCGTTCCGCCGAGGATGGAACCAGCGCCGCCGGTAATCGCAAGGATAAAGTAATAGAGCATACTTAAATCCATCAGCGCCTCTTCCGGTACCATCGCGAAGAAATATGCTTGCGACGAATTATCCTGCCCGACAAAACCGACATTGCTGATCATTGTAAATAAAATGAGGAAAACGGTACTGACTATTCCGGCGCTTGCAAGTCCCGGCGCAAAGAAAGCCGGTATCAACGAAAGGGCGCTGATTGCACTGAAAATGATAAAGATCGGTTTAGCGCCGATGCGGTCGATAATCAGATGCATTAAAAGCCCGACGCTGAGTGCACCTACAAGTGAGTACACGGATAAGATGGTCGCAGCGCTGTCTCGTCTACTGTAAACCTCTTTTGCATACACAATGATAAACGGGCGGATCATCGCAATACCGAGACTGATAATAAAGAACGCCAACACGAACCGTCTGAAGTTTGCATCTTTAAAGGCATCACGAATGTGCCTCAAAAAAGTAGAGCCTTGGCGCGGAGTCGTATTGTCTTTCCGCTTTTGACGGTTCGGCTTTGCGGACTCCGGTTCCGGTATTCTAAACAGCAGGATAGAGGCGATAAAGCCGAGCAGTATGCCGATCATGCTGGCAAGGTTATAGCTTTGTACCGAAGGATCCCGCCGTAAAAGCCACGCGAGCAAAACGGTAGCGAGTAACGCTGCAAGATTGTTGATTAAGGATAGACGCACGATATACGAGCTGCGGTCTTTCCCGGGCGCAAGGATTCTGATAACGGGATTATTGGCAATCATCCCGACGCCGCGGAAAAAATTGAACAGCCCTACCGCAAGCAATAGGCAATAGAGCGCATACTGATCGTGTCCTGCAGAGACAAGAAACGGGATGGCAAGCAGCGGCAGCAGCGAGGCGGTACGCAAAAGCCATGTACTGCCGAATGTCTGCATAATGCTGAAACGCATCACCATCAATTTACCAAGCGGAATGGCAAAAAACGAAAGATACATAAACGCAGTCAGTAAACCGACTACCGTTGTGTTGGCTTTTAAAAAGAGCGCATAAAGAGTAACCGTATTGCCGGTAACAAGCGCAAAAGAAAAAGAATTGAAGATATTGTAAATGTCGTAGATTCGCCGCCCTTGTTTAATTTTATAGGCCGACAGTTGCTCATTCATCGGCCATATTGTATAGTGAACGTATGAAAAACTCAACGGTACCCCTCCGCTCGGAGGTCGCAAAAAGCGATCAATGGGATTTAAGCAAACTTTTTACAAATGATGCGGACTGGAATGCCTCACTGAAAGACATTGCTGCCGCAAAAGACCGCGTATTAACCTACAAAACCGCCTTTGCCGCACCTGATACACTGACTGCCGAAACGGTACTTGGCTGTTTACAGGCTGTGGAAGCGGCGTCCCGTATTTCGGAAAAGACAAGCCATTATGCCTTTTTGATGAAGTCGGTGGATGAAAGCGATCCTAAAAACATCGAACGGGTTTCTCTCGCAATGATGGCGGACACGGAACTTTCTTCCGAAACAAGCTGGTTTATCCCCGCCTTGCTGGATATTCCCGAACAGACTATCCGCGGCTGGATCGACCCTGCCGGAAAGACCGGAGCTGCTTTTGCTCCGTACAAAGTCTTTATCGAAAAACTGATCAGACTAAAAGCTCATACATTGAGCGAGAAAGAAGAAAAGCTTCTGTCGCTTTTAGCCGAATCGCAGGATGTCGAGCGCCGCAGCTTCTCGACGCTTACGAATGTAGACTTCCGTTTCGGTTCGATTGAAACTTCCGACGGAGCGAAAGAACTTACGCAATCTTCATATTCACAGTTCTTAATCAATCCCGACCGGAATATCCGTAAGCAAGCGTATATGCAATTTTACGGCACATTCGACACGTACAAAAATACGATAGCGTCCTTATACACCGGTCAGGTACAGCAAAATATCGCGCTTGCCCGTATCCGCGGATACGGTTCCGCCCGTGAACAGGCACTCTATCCCGATAAGGTTCCGACGGAAGTATACGACAACCTTATCAGCACAATCCGGAAAAACTTGGAGCCGCTGCATCATTTTTATGCGCTTATGCAAAAATCGCTCAAACTTGATGAACTGCGTCACTACGATGTGTATGTTCCGTTGGTGGGCGAAGTGCGGCGGCACACTCCGTATAACGAAGCCGTTGATATGATTACCGAAGCGTTACAACCGCTCGGCGATGAATATGTTACCACGCTGCGGAACGGGCTGCTCGGCGGCTGGGTTGACCGGTACGAAAATAAGGGCAAGCGTTCGGGCGCTTTTTCGTGGGGCGGCTTTGAAGGTGATCCTTATATCATGGTCAACTATAAAGAAGACGTTATCCGGGATGTATTCACCCTTGTACACGAAGGCGGGCATTCCATGCACTCGTGGTATTCGGTACGGAACAATCCGTTTTTAAGCTACAACTATACGATTTTTGAAGCAGAGGTTGCCTCAACCTTCAACGAGGAACTGTTGTTCCGCTCCATGCTGAAAAACACGAGCGATCCCAAAATGCGGGCATACCTGCTGAGTATTCGCGTAAGCGATATCCTCGCGACGCTTTACCGCCAGACAATGTTTGCCGAATACGAGCATATCACGCATAAGCTTGTTGAAGAGGGAACGCCGCTTACCATCGAGAATCTCCGCAGCGAGTACCGCAAACTGTTGACCGCTTACTTCGGCCCTGCGATGCACTTTGAGGAATGCAGCGATCTTGAAGGCTTGCGTATCCCGCATTTTTACAATTCGTTCTATGTGTATAAATACGCAACCGGTATTTCCGCATCGCTTGCCCTTGCCGAACGGGTATGCTCGGGCGGAAAAACAGAGCGGGAGGATTACTTTAAGTTTTTAACCTCCGGCGGTTCCCGCTATCCCATCGAGTCGCTGCGGATTGCCGGCGTCGATATGGCTTCTCCCGAACCGGTTGAAGCAGCCTGTAAGCACTTTGCGCACTTGGTAAGCGAGCTTGAAAAAGCCTTAGCCGCTCTATAACCCGATTGCTCTGCCGCCGTGACTCTTGAACAAGCTCAAGCGATTATCGCTTCGCCTTTTTTCAGCGCTTTTTTAGAACCGGCGGCAGACCGGCGTGCCTTTATAACGGAGCGGTTGGCGGCGCAAGGAATTCCCTACCGTACCGTTACCCTTCAAGATAAAACACACATTGTTATTACCTACCGGCAATCCGCGTACAATCCCCGTTTTAAGATGAAAACGCTGATAGCGCACTATGACCGCGCCGCCGGTACACAGGGCGCAAACGATAATTCCGCCGCCTGCATACAGCTGCTGCTGTTTGCCCAAACGCTGCTGCATAAACGGGATGCGCATAACATCCGCATCATCTTTACCGACGGCGAAGAAGCGGGCGCGGATGGCATTAAGAACCAAGGCGCGTACCGCTTGGGGCAAGGCCTGCGTGCGCTTTCAATGCAGCAGGATGACATCTTTGTGTTTGATATGTGCGGCAGTGGGGATACGCTTATCCTTTCCGAGTCGGGGATATACGGCAGGGATACACGGAAAACGGCGGCGCTTTCTGCTTTGCATCGGCGCTGCCGCATCTATGCCGACGCCGCGTGCAGAGGGCGCTGGTTTTCGCTTCCGACTGCCTATAGCGACAACGCGGGGCTTATTTCCGCCGGATTAATCGCACAGGTTATCACCGTATTGCCGAGGGCGGAAGCGGAGCTGCTGATGCGGTATATGCCTCGCTCCGAAGCGCTCCAACGGTGCATTATCACCAATGCACATGTTCCGCCTGATTCGCCGCTTGCCGCCGTCATTCCGCAGACATGGCAGCGGATGCACACGCCGCAGGACAGGCTCGAAACACTGACGCCGCAAGCCTTTATCCTAGTAGATAAAATGCTCCGGTATCTGGCGGGGGTGAAAGAAGCGGCTGGATAAAAAGCGAGTATTAGGTTTTATTTCTAATAAGTTAATCGCATTGTAGAAATTTCATCTTTTAATGACTTTTCTACAAAACTATTCAATGACATATCCATTTTCTTTGCTGCAATTGCAACCTGACTATGAAATAATGGCGAAATACGAACATTAAATTTTCCGGAATAAGGTTTTTCAGGTTCAACGCCGTCTTCCTTACACCATTCAAGATAATCATCAACAGATGCATGAAATTCCTGTTCAATCTCATCTACTGTTGTTCCTTGAAATGTGATTACAGTACGAGTATTTATAACTTCCCCGGAAAATATACGAGCATTTTCATCATATTCAACGACACCAATAAATCCTTTATAGTTCATCATATTTTTATCCCCGCATTTTCCAAAAATTTTCTCATAGGTTTTATTGCACCTTTATCGGTAACTTTTTCAGGATGCGGCCTATGAAAAACGGCACGTTCCCCTTTCAATTCAATACGGATCCTCGAACCATTCCCTTCGGATATTTTTGCTCCCAGCGAATGTAAAAGATTTTCTATTTCCTGCCACTCAATATCTGATTGCACAGGATTTTTAAAAATAGCCTCATAAACTTTCTTTTGTTTTGAGTTCATATTGATATGATACTATACAATAGTACTATAAGCAAGCAAAATGCTGCATCAAAAAGGGTGTCTAGCTATACACAATACCGAAATAATCCAACCATTGCTTCATTACATCCTGTGCGGTAAGACACGTATCTCTTAAAAACCCGCGTTCATTTTTCCAATTTTTAATTCCTCTGTAGTAGTAAAGCTTTAGTTCTTCAGTGATGATAAAAGGAACAATGGTATGTTTAAGACATTCCTTGAACAGTATCAATCTTCCGATACGGCCATTACCACCTTGGAACGGATGAATCGCTTCAAATCGGACATGAAAATCCAATATATCATCAAGAGTGATTTCCGATTTTGCATTGTATTCCATTAATAATGATTTCATCTCTGCTGCAACATCCGCAGGTTTTGTCGTTGCCTCTCCGCCCACTTCATTTTTCAGCATTTTGTAGTCCCCAACTTTAAACCATGGTTTTTGACCGTCGGTTGTTCCGGATTTTAGGATATAATGAAGCTGTTTTATGGAACTTTCCGAAAGTTTCGTATGCGCACCTTCTATGATTACATCAATACAATGGAAATGATTTACCGTTTCAATAATATCATCAACTTTCACGACTTTATTGGTAACGCCAAGGGTTTTTGTTTCAAAAATGAAGCGAGTTTGATCGTGTGTCAGTTTTGAACCTTCGATGTGATTTGAATTATACGTAAGGTCAATCTGAATTTTGTGATAAATTCCGCCTTTCAATCCGGTTTCTTTTTCACGTTTAAGGAATGATAAGAGCGTATCCTGTTTTGCAGTATGGCGAATTTTCCGATGAGGCTTTTCTGCATTAGAAGGGATATTCCATGTTTTTCCTTCGAAAAGCGCCCCCACAATTCTACCCTGCAAACAGTAATTTCTTACACTCCGTTCACTCATGTGCCAGCGTTTTGCAGTTTCTTTAACAGATAGGTATGTTATCTTGCTCATTGGTACTATTTTAACATAGTATCGGCAATATATAAAGCGGATTTATGGGGTTTGATTTAATTATATTTTGCCGTTAATCAGTCAAGTTTATTCATGCGGCTCTTCTAATATCCCTTTGCGGGGCGTGAACTATTTGTCATGTTTAAGATGGAATACTAGAGATCAAATAAGTGAAGCGGTAGGCTTGCTTAAAAAAAAATTCATTTTATACTAAATTATAATGAGAAAACCTCTAAAAATCTCAGTTTTTTAGAGGTTTTTGATTACTCACTCTTATCAATGGAAGCTGATGGGATCTGGTGGTCTTCGCGGTCTTCAAAACCGTTGGTTGCATAATCCGCAACGGCAGGTTCGATTCCTGCCTCTTCCGGTTTTCTGTTGTAGGTGTGGCTTTGTTGACCGTCTTGTTTGTTGCAGCATTTTCGACAGATGCCGAAAAACTCGCGTATGAATCTCGTAAAGTTTGGGCTGTAGACTGCATATTCGATAATCGAGCTGTTTTATCGTGTTTAGAAGAAAAAGCCTACGATTTTCTTTTATTTGATTTTGAGGCAGGAGGTGGATATCCTCCGAATGTACTTACAGAAATTTACGCTCAGTATCCTATTTTGCCCATCTTTTTATTATCACATCAGCATTGTACTTTTATCGAAAAAACAGTTTTTGCAACGGATATGATATTGGGCTGTTTTTCAATTCCGTATGAGTTCAGTATATTATCCAGCACTATTCAAAATATGCTTGAGGGAAAAATTGTTCCGATAATGGATACGTATACTATTGATCCGTTGACAGCTCCGCTTTATACAAAGCTGCAGGGGCAGAGTATCGAGATACAAATGGTACGGAATTTTATTTTACAGGCAGCTCAGAAAAATTCCCATGTGCTTCTGTACGGTGAAAGCGGTTCCGGTAAAGAAGTCGTAGCTTCGCTTATCCATCAGTATTCTAAAAACCGTTCAGGTAAATATGTGCCGGTTAATATTACTTGCATTGCGGAAAACCTTGCAGAAAGTTTATTGTTCGGCTCATGTAAGGGAGCGTATACCGGAGCGATTGATAAAGAAGGTCTTTTTTCGGAGGCAGATCAAGGAACATTGTTCTTTGATGAAATAGAGAATCTTACATTGAATTTACAGGCAAAGCTTTTAAGGGTTATCGAAACACGCGAATATTATAAACTGGGAGGAACACAAAAGTATTCTTCCGATTTTAGATTGATTTGTGCTACAAATTGTGATCTCGAAGAGATGGTTGATCAAGGTCTTTTCCGTTTGGATCTTTTTTACCGGCTTGATGTATCGCATCTTGTTATTCCTCCGCTGCGGCAGCATAAAGAGGATATTAGGGTACTGGCGTACAATTATTTAAAACGATCGAGAAAGCATTTATCAGGGGATGCGCTGCGGCTGCTTTATAACTACAATTGGCCGGGGAATGTCCGGGAATTGTTTAACTGTCTGGAACGGGCTGTGTTTGCAGCTAAGGCCTCTCCGGTTCTTTTTCCGCAGCATTTCGACATTTAACATAGCACAGCTTTTGAAAAAGCTCTTCCAAATACCGTGCTTCCCGGGCGGATAATCCCGCTCTTGCAATTATCTCTTGGAAAAATCGGATGTTGTCTTCTTTCCCTGCATGTTTAAAAAGTCCCATTTTACATAAACAATCGTTGATATGTTCCGATGTCGAGGTAACCCTCGTATACGGGATACGTTCGTATCCATACTTTCGTGGGCTATAGGCGCGGAACAGGGTATAACAGACAATTTGTACCGCATGCGAAAGGTTAAGCGATGGAAAATCGGGCGCTGACGGGATATTAACCGCTGTCGAACAAACATTTAATTCTTCATCGGTGAGTCCTGTTCGCTCATTCCCGAATACGATGCCGGTAAGTCCTTCTGCCGTATTAAATGAAAACGAAGCAAAATCCTCCGGAGTCATTCCCCATGATTTGCGTTTTTCTCCTACACGCCGTGTCGTTCCGGCGACGATACAGCAATCGGCAACCGACGCTTTTAATCCGTCGATCGAGGGTTCAAAAAAACGTGCTTGTTGCCATATTGCTCCGGCATGGATAGCTAACCGGAGGATTTCTTCTTCGTCATAATCTTTTTTGTTACCTATAATACGTAAATCGGAACAATTATTGTTGGCCATTGATCTGCAAACAGCACCGATGTTACGGCTTATTTCAGGGCGGCAGAGAATAACCGCAACCGGAAGCCGTTCTTGAGAGGTTGAAGTACCCATAGCAATATTTTGTGTAGAGAACGCTTGCTATGTCAAGTGCTTCGGAGTATAATAAAAGACATAAGCGTGAGAACTGCCTCATAAACCGTATAATAAGGAATACGCTATGGATAATGTGCTGCAAGGTAAAAGCGCATTGGTCGTTGGCGGAACAAGTGGAATTGGTTACTGCTTAGTACAATCGCTTTTACAAGAGTCTGTTTCTGTCGTGGTGCAGGGGCGGATGAATTCAAAACGTGTTACAAATCTTTGCTGCCAAGGAAATGTAGCCTGTTTTATCTGTGATTTGCAAAATGACTCCTATGTGGAGGAACTGTGTAAATATGCCAATGCTGCTGATATTCTGTGTGTTGTTTATGGTCCGTTTTTGCAAAAGCCGCTTGATATGACGACTGTTCAGGAATGGAACACAACCGTATACGCAAACCTTACATTGCCGGGAATATTGGTTTCATCTGCTTTAACCGGTATGAAAGAGCGGAAATGGGGGCGTATTTTGTTATTCGGGGGTACGGAAACGCAGGTTTTACGCGGTTTTCGGACAAATGCTGTATACGGAGCTGCAAAAACGGGGATTATGTCGCTTGTAAAATCCGTGAGCATGGAATATGCTCGATATGGTATTACGGCAAATGCCGTTTGCCCGGGGTTTACCGATAGCGGTTTATTGTCGGAAGAGACGCGGGCTATGTGGGAGAAAAAAAACCCCGACGGTAAGCTTGTTGATCCGTCTGCGATTACGGATGCAGCGCTCTTTTTATTAAAAGATAGCGCCTATAATGGAGTTGTAATGCCGGTTGATAAAGGATGGTCATCGTTTTAAATAAACCTCTTGAATAGGGATATGAATACAAGTATAATTTTTATTTTATAAAATAATAGACTGAATAAAGGATTGTCATATGAATGATGCAGAAATAATTCAGAGTTTCGACAACGAAAAAGACAAAAGCCTTAAAATACAACTCCAAAAGGTGGAAGGGCTTGAAAAATGTATCGTAATTATTCTGTCGGGATATGTCGATACATATAATTCAACATTCTTTCAAAAAAGAGTTACAACCCTTATTGATGCGGGGTATATTCAGATTATTTTTAACTGTGCTCATTTGGATTATGTTTCTTCTACAGGAATCGGCTCTTTTACTGCTTTCCTAAAGGCGGTAAAAGGAAAAGGCGGTGATATTGTATTATTAAGCCTCCAGCCGAAAGTATATGAAGTGTTCCAATTGCTCGGGTTTGCTACTTTCTTTACTATCCATGACTCCTTAGAAACGTCTATTGAATTCTTTAAAAATAAAGGGGCCAATACTACTTCTCAGGTTACTCTTTTCCCTAAAATCTTTTCGTGTCCTATCTGTGCAAAAAAATTAAAAGCGCCTCGTGCAGGTCGTTTCCGCTGTTCCGAATGTAAGACCATTCTGGCGGTTGATAATAATGCGCAGGTTTCGCTCGGTTGATATTAGATAACAGTATTACTTGTGCGGAAGTTGTGGATATCTTGTAAACAGTATATCTGTACTTTCTGCATTTTACTATATCATCTATATCGTTTTGCTTTTCTAAAGCTATATATAAAAAGGTTTTACGCTGTTTTAATATAAAATGAAGTCTGTTTATATCGGTTAAAAAAGAGAGAAAACAATAGAACCGTATTGCTAATAACTTGTGGATAATCTGTTATGTCGGTGAGTAAGTTGTGAATAATCGGTGTTGAATTAACACTTGATAAAAAAAGCTTCCTAAAATATGATGTAACCGTGAGGAGAAATTATGGCATACTATTATGAAGAACCATCGCATACTTTTAATGAATATCTATTAATTCCGCGTTATACCGGCGTTGAACATAGCCCTCAAAATATTGATTTGCATACGCCGCTTACTCGTTTTTCTACCGGCGAAAAACCGTTGTATACGCTCAATATTCCGTTAGTTTCGGCAATTATGCAGTCGGTTTCTAATGACGGTATGGCTATTTCCCTTGCAAAAGAGGGCGGTTTGTCCTTTATTTTCTGTTCGCAAAGTATAGAAAAGCAGGCAGCAATGGTTGCTGCCGTTAAAGATTATAAAGCAGGCTTCGTAGAAAGCGATTCAAACTTAAAACCTGAAAATACTTTGGAAGACGTATTGCGTTTAAAAGAAAAAACAGGGCATACGACTGTCGCCGTAACCGATGACGGTACCGCACATGGAAAATTACTTGGTGTTATTACCGGTCGTGATTATCGTCCAAGCAGAATGGCACGGGATTTAACCGTTGCAAAATTTATGACGCCGATTGAAAAGATTCATTATGCCGGCGAAGGTGTTACCTTAAAAGAAGCAAATGATATTATTTGGGAGTATAAGCTCAACTCCCTTCCCGTACTTGATTCCGAAGGAAAACTTGTGGCTTTTGTATTCCGCAAAGACTATGAAAGTAAAAAAGAGCATCCGAATGAGCTGCTCGACGAAAAAAAGCGTTATTTAGTAGGGGCCGGGCTTAATACCCGCGACTATGAGCAGCGTGTTCCTGCTCTGGTAGCAGCCGGTGCCGATGTTTTATGTATTGACTCCTCCGACGGCTTTTCGGAGTGGCAAAAACGGACAATCAAGTTTGTAAAAAAGCAGTATGGGAATAAGATTCCTATCGGAGCCGGCAATGTCGTTGACGAAGACGGTTTTGTCTTTTTGGCAGAGGCTGGTGCCGATTTTATCAAGGTCGGTATCGGCGGCGGTTCGATCTGTATTACCCGCGAAACGAAGGGAATAGGGCGTGGACAGGCAACAGCACTTATTGAGGTTGCCAAAGCGCGTGATGACTATTTTAAGAAAACGGGAGTTTATATTCCCATCTGTTCTGACGGCGGTATTGTATATGATCATCATATCACGATGGCGCTTGCGATGGGTAGCGACTTCTGTATGCTGGGACGTTACTTTGCCCGCTTTGATGAAAGCCCGACAAACAAAATACTGGTAAACGGCAGTTATATGAAAGAATATTGGGGCGAAGGCTCGTCACGGGCGCGGAACTGGCAGCGTTATGATTCCGGCGGAGACAGTAAGCTTGCATTTGAAGAGGGCGTCGATTCTTATGTACCCTATGCCGGTTCTTTGCATGACGGTGTTAAAACAACGCTCTATAAAGTACGTTCTACGATGTGTAATTGCGGTGTTTTAACCATTCCGGAGCTGCAAAAGAATGCAAAAATAACACTGGTGTCGCCTTCCAGCATAGTAGAAGGCGGCTCTCACGATGTTATGCTGAAGGACGTGCGCTCCTCGATACGCTAAAAAAATTGCCGCCCTTTTTATAGAAGGCGGCAATATGTTTTCATGTTTGGTTGTTCAGGCAATCTAATGAGCGGCTGGAGTTTCGCGGCGGCCTTCGTGAATTTTGTTTTTCATTAACGTCGGCTGTCCGGTTGCATCCAGGGCATCGCGCCAGAGCGAGCCGTCCGGTTCAACATAGTTGCGCGAACGAACAACGACATTTATCGGCAAGTGAACAAATTTGTTATACATCAACCCCACAATCAGTTTTGTCTTACCTGCCATAGCGGCATGAACTGCATTGTTTCCGAGCCGTTCGCAGTAAATAGAGTCAACCGGTGCAGCCGGCGCCGAACGTATTTGGTAGCTGGGATCAATATACTTTAAATTGATATGGATGGATTTTGCCTTAAAGTAAGCGTCGATTTGTTCTTTTAAGAACACGCCGATATCTGAAAGGCGCTTATTCCCCGAATCGTCGGTTTCATTTTTGCTCTGCATTAAGTCTTGCCCTGCTCCTTCCGCAACAACAATAACCGTATAATGGCTTTGTTCCAAACGGTCTTCCAAATGCTTTAAAAAGCCGTTTTCGCCTTGCATATCGAAAGGAATTTCGGGGATGAGTACAAAGTCAACTTCATGACTTGCGATAGCGGTATGCGTGGCAATAAAGCCCGATTCCCGTCCCATCAGCTTGACTAATCCGATGCCGTTAATCTGGGACTGTGCTTCCATGCGAGCGGCGGCCACTGCCTCCGAAGCTTTTACAACAGCCGTGTCAAAGCCGAAAGATTTTTGGATAAACGACAAATCGTTATCAACGGTTTTCGGAATGCCGACAACGGAGATACAAAGGTCTCGCCGTTCGATCTCTTTTGCAATTTCCAATGCGCCTTTTTGTGTTCCATCCCCTCCGATGACAAAAAGGATGTTTAAATTGAGGCGTTCGATTCCGTCTACGATTTCGACTACGCGGGTACCGCCGCCTCGTGAAGTGCCGAGAATGGTTCCTCCCGTTTTATGGCATGCATCGACAACCGTCGGGTTTAGGGGCATAACATCAAAATGATAATCCGGTAAAAGCCCCTTGAAGCCGAAACGGATACCGCTAATCCGTTTAACGCCATACCGGCCCCATAGACAGCGTACTACCGAACGAATAACGTCATTAAGTCCCGGACACAGTCCTCCGCAGGTAATAATACCTGCATGGACATGGCTCGGATTAAAAAATATTTTTTCTCGCGGGCCTGCTTTTTCGATCAGTTGTTCACGTTTAAAGGGGCCATACTGCTCGCCGACTTTGGATTCCAGTCGAAAGCGGATAAAATCTTCATTCGTAACATAATTAGCGATACGGTCTCCGACTACGTTTGAAAGGTGAATGGGAGACGGTATTTTACAGGGGCCGAGTGTCTCAATGGTAAAATCAAATTCTTCATCACGGCGCATAATGAACCTCCGTTATAGCGAAAGTATCAAACTCCAAATCAAAGGCGTTGCAGTTTTTATCTTTCTGCGATTATCGATGATAACCTTCATTACAGTATCATAAATTTGCAGGGCATGAAAGGGAGAAAAAGCTTTTTTTGATTGACAGATTTCCCAATTTTCTTCATTATAAGGGTATCTATGGCACAGAAAAAAGAATCTTTCCTTACACGCATAGTACAGCTTTTTTTTCCGCGGGCTGATGCAGAGGCGATAAAGAAACGGCATTTAAAAGCGTTGGCAAAAGAAATTTCAAAAAATAAATTCGGAAAGTGGTATAAACCTTCTTCTGAAGAGCTTCAGCAGCAGATGGCACGGTTCTTTTTTGAACTGTACAAGATCGTCGGACCTGCGCGGGCTCTCCTTGCAAGTGCTGCCTCATCAAAGGTTCTCAAGTCTATCACCGTAGAACAAAATTTATCAAAACAGCAACATCAAATGCGTGAGAGGTTTACACCCGAAGCGATTAAAGAGCGTGCCAAAACAACCAATCCCAAAGAGCTGAATCTTCAGGTACAGAAAGAATTTGATGCTTTTATGCGTGAATTTGACGGTAAGAAAATCGATGAGATTGATACGCAGTACCGGCAGCTCAACGAATTTATCCACTTTGTGCTGTTTGATTATTATTTCTTTTTAAAGAAATTCGATCCCGCTTTACCGGAAGATAAATTTTCTTATACGCCGAGTTTTTCGCATGTGAACGGTGAATACCTTAAAGATGAATTAAACGATTTTATCGTTGTACTCAATGGGCTTTCTCTTGATGCAAATTGGGAGAAGCTTTTTGCAATTATTACTGCATACAAGAATGTACAGCCGGTTAATGCTCCGCAGTGGAAAAAGTCTCTCGGTCTTTTAAATGATGTGCGCCGTTCTCATATTCTGGAAAAAATTGTTCAGCATATTACAAAAAATCCAACCTACACGGTGGAAAATAGTCCTTTCACGGAGAAGGTTACCGATGACTATCTTAAACAAATAGAGCGGTCTATTGATAATACATTAAAAGATATTGTTGCCGAGCAAAAGAATTCTCAAGTAGCGGTGTTGGTACAGCGTGTATTCGGGAATGTCATTCCTTCAGGTACTAAAAACTATAATCCGCGTTCCAATGCCGCATTTGAAAAACGGGGACTTGCAGGTTATATCTATGCTGATGCAATGAACTACCTTAAATCATTTTTAGTCGAGTACTTTAAAAGTGATGTCAGGGCTCTTTCCGATTTAATTTTAGTACGAGGTCAATGGACACAGCAGGTTCTCTCTGCCGAATATTCCGAGAGCTATCATAATTTGATGCATATTTCGACCAAACTTTTAGAGTTTGACGAAAAGCTTTCGGAAGTTTCCGAAATGGGGGTTAAATTCCGTACGCTGTTGTCGCGAATGGAGCGGGAAAAAGAAGCCGGCCGTCAAGTGCAAAAACACTTGGATACCGTTAATGAAGCCGCTCTTAAATTGCTTAAAGTTGCTATTAAAAATATTATGACGCTTGGAAATGCTGTAAAGAATTGTATTGCCGACTATGATAAACCCCATCGAGATTTATTGCAAAACTGGAAGGAAATCGAACAGCATTCCGATAAGCCAATACGGGAATGGATGACTGCTGTCTATACAAAAATTTATAATTTTATCATGCTTGAACAGGTCGTTTTAAAGAAAGAAGAATAGGGCATCGCTAAAAAGTTCAGTTTTTTGGATTGTTCCCTTAGATTTAGATGCGAGTTTAAAACCAAGTCATTACTGTATAAAATTTGAACATCCGTGTTTGAGTTTCGCTTGCGGTAAACATCGTGTGTCGGAAGATAAAGGAAATCAAGTATATTTACGCGTATCTCATAAAAACGGCATATTGACATAAACCGTTAAATGTTTCAAATATAGTAAGTCTCCTCTAAAGTCCGGTTATGGGTTAAATGCTTTTAGAGCGGGCTATAACAAGTGGAAGGGGGCGCGATGCGTCAGTGAAAGGGTGCGAAATTTCAATCGAAAATGTGTCAAAAACATTTGGTGATTTTCATGCGGTGGATAATGCCGTTATTCACATTAAGCGCGGGGAGTTTTTCTCGCTGTTGGGGCCGTCCGGTTGCGGTAAAACAACGTTGTTGCGTATTATTGCCGGGTTTGAACAACCGGATTCGGGGGTTATTACCTTTGACGGGCAAAATATTGTCGGCATAGAAGCCCATAAACGGCAATCGAATACCGTCTTTCAAACCTACGCGCTTTTTCCGCACCTGTCCGTGTATGAAAACATCGCCTTTCCGCTCAGGATTCGCAAGCGTCCGCAGGACGAAATTGACCGGCGGGTTAAAGAATATCTGCATTTGGTGCAGCTCGATGCGCATATCTACAAAAAGCCGTCCCAGCTTTCCGGTGGGCAGAAGCAGCGGGTTGCCATTGCCCGTGCGTTGATTAACGAACCGCGGGTGCTGCTGCTGGATGAACCGCTTTCCGCATTGGACGCAAAGCTGCGGGCAAATCTTTTAATTGAGCTTGATAAACTGCACGACCAAATCGGCATTACCTTTATTTTCGTAACGCATGACCAAAGCGAAGCGCTTTCCGTCTCAGACCGCATTGCGGTGATGAATCAGGGAAAGGTGCTGCAAATCGGCAGTCCGTATGAAATTTACGAACAGCCTGCCACAGCTTTTGTTGCAAAATTTATCGGCGAAACAAACCTCTTTGATGCAACCGTGGTAGCGTGTGAGCCGCATACGGACGGCTTTATGGTTACGCTCGATACACCGGCGCTGGGAACTTCGGTTAAGATTACCGACTATGATAAAACCGAAGTGGGGCAACCGGTGTGCTTTACCGTGCGGCCGGAAAAAATCCGCATTTCGTTGGAAAAGCCGTCCTCACAGACAAAGGAATTGAATGTTTTCCGCGGTGAGGTAGAAGAGCCGATTTATTCGGGATTCCAATCTAAGTTTTTTGTAAAGCTGGAATGCGGCACCGTGGTGCAGGTTTTTAAACAGCATCAAAACTATCTTGAGGACGGGCCTGAAATCGAATGGAAGGATACGGTATATGTTTCGTGGGCAGCCAATGACGGCTACATCGTCGAAGATTTAACATAAAGGTATATCAGACTATGGTGCAAGATCATTCCCGGCGGCGGTACGCCTTTTTGTATACCTTTCCGATGGCGGCATGGTTTACCGTCTTTTTTGTGCTGCCGCTTCTCATCATCGGCGTGTATAGTTTTCTTCAAAAAGGATTATACGGCGGAGTTGTGCGACATTTCACGTTCAACGCCTATATTCAGCTTTTTACTGCAAGCTACGGGTTATTATTTGTGCGGACGCTCTGTGTCAGTATTGCCGTAACGCTCATTTGTATTCTGCTTGCGCTTCCTGCCGGATATGCAATTGCGCGTAGTAAGCATCAGCTGTTCTTTTTGTTTTTGATTATCATTCCTTTTTGGACAAACTCTCTGATTAGAATCAATGCGTGGATTTCGATACTCGGTACTCAAGGTTTCCTTAACGGGCTTTTGAAAAAGCTGCATCTTATCACCGAAAGTATTCCGTTTTTGTATAACCAACAGGCGGTGATACTCGTGCTGGTATATATGTTTATCCCGTATGCAATTTTTCCGATTTTTTCGGCAATCGACAAGTTTGACTTTTCGCTGTTGGAAGCCGCACGAGATCTTGGCGCTACCAAAACGGAGGCTATCGTTAAGGTTATGCTGCCTAATATCCGTGCCGGAATCCTGACCGCGGTCATCTTTACCTTTATTCCGGTATTCGGCTCTTATACCGTACCGCTCCTTGTCGGCGGAAAGGACTCTTATATGTTCGGTAATTTGATTGTCGATCAGGTAACGAAGATCCGCAACTGGCCGCTCGCCTCAGCCTTTTCGGTACTTATCACCGTCGTTAGCGCTGCCGGTGTCCTCTGGATGATGTACGCCAGCTTTAAGCAAGAAAAGCAAGCCGCAAAATAGTGAAGAGTGAGGAGTGAGTATGTCTGATATACCGCAAGATATACAACAGCAAGCGTTACCGGTTCCGTACCGGCACAGTTCGGTAAAAAGCCCGTACCGGCGGTTAATTCAGAAATTCGAGAAACGCAAACGGGAATCCGAACCGGCGCGTCATGCACGGCGTGCATATAAGAACCTTAACAGTTCTTGGTTTTCTTCTACAGTGCTGGTGTTTGTGCTGTTGTTCTTGTTTTTACCTCTTGCGATTATCGCAGTGTTTTCTTTTAACGAAGGCAAGGCGATTGTATGGTCGGGCTTTTCGTTGAAATGGTATGCCGCGCTTTTCTTGGAATCCGAAAAATTATGGACTTCATTTTGGCACAGCATACTTATAGCCTTTGTTTCCGCATTTTGTTCCGTTGTTATCGGTACCTTTGCCGGTCTCGGCGTACAGTGGTACCGGTTCCGGGGCAGAGGGTATGTGCAAGCGGTGAGTATTCTCCCGATGGTGCTGCCGGAAGTTGTTATCGGTATGTCTACGCTGATTTTCTTTTCGGCAATCAATATACCGCTCGGCTTTTTTTCAATTATTATTGCGCATATTACCTTTTGTTTGCCTTTTGTGTTTTTGCTGGTGCTTGCCCGCCTTGAAGAGTTCGATTTTTCAATTGTCGAAGCCGCGCACGACCTCGGCGCAACGGAGCGGCAGACTTTATTCAAGGTGATAATTCCCGCAATTTTTCCGGCGATTTTATCCGGCTTTTTTATGTCGGTTACGTTGTCGCTTGAAGACTTTGTGATAACCTTTTTTGTATCCGGCCCCGGTTCCACGACGCTACCGCTCTATGTGTTTTCGATGGTTCGGTACGGTATTTCTCCGGTAATTAACGCACTTTCCCTCATTATGATTTTAGGAACCATGCTGATTGCTTTTATGTTACGTAATTTTTTAAAAGGAATTGCGGCCTCAAATTAAACGCGCCGCGGATTTGATGATGAAAAAAAATACTGATACCGCCTCCCCGGTTGCAGCGCATCCCGTATATCTGCGGAGCGGTTTCTCATTGTGCCGCTTGAGGCAAACTATTATCCGTACCGGTTTTATAATTTTAATTGTCGGTTTCATTGCCGGAGCTGCTTCTTGCGATGGGAAAAGCGGTTCAGGCAAGCTATCTCATAAAAAGAAGGAACTTACTCATTCTCTCCTGTTTGTGCTGGGAAAGGATTTTTATCAGTATTCCGATTTATTTACCTATCTTTCGAATGTTTATGATTCGGAGAGTCTAAAAGCGAACCTGTATATTTTGAGCTATCGCGATATGACCGCTAAGACAAAGCAGCCTCGGCTTTCGATAATCTCTGAACGGCTTGCGGCACAGCCTGTTGAGGCGCTTATTTCTATCGGTATTCCCGAAGGCGGCGCTCGCATACTCCGTACCGCTCAAGAGAAATACCCTGACTTACATATTTTTTCCTTGCTTCCGGTAGAAGAGATTTTGCCGCTCGAAGCCTGCAGCGATATTGTTGTAGACTTTGAACTGCCCGACTCGTTTGCAAAGGCCGACAGGGCGGTGGATATCCCCGCGCATGATGTACAGACGCTGGTGCTCTGTGCCGTAACCGCTGTAGAACAAATCAATGAATTGCCGGAACAGGAGCCGTTTCCGCGGTTTGCGCGGGCAGTTGCAACAACGGTCGATATATTAAAAGAGCAGGGAATAGCGGCATGGGGCGGTACACCGTATACGCTGCATCCGTATAAAGACCCTGAACTGAATATCCGTTCGTACAATTATCTTATTTTATCACCGCCTTCGACCGGCGGGCGGGCAGATAGCGAGGAACCGGAAATGAGCGCCGCAGGGGAAAAACAATGAACCGTTTTACTCGCTGCGAAAACGGTATTATTGCCGATGCCGATTTCTACAATCGATTGAAATATGCGGATACCGCTTCCGTCTTGCTGCTTTCCGACACGCACGGAGCAGTGGATGCAGTGCGGTGGATTTTAGCAGCGTTTAGCGAGGAATGCCAAGCTTGCCTTTTTGCCGGAGACGGTGCTCAAGATATAATGACTGTTGTGCGCGAAGCTGCTGCCGGCAAGCTCACCATTCCGCCGGTGATTATTATGGCGCAGGGGAACTGCGACTGCCGGCTCTGTCCGCCGGTTTTTCCAGATAGCGAAAACCTGAAACCGTTCGGGCTGCCGGTATATCAACAAAAGATGATAGCCGGACAGCAGATTTTATTGGCGCACGGGCATCTGCACCATGTTGAACTTGACGGGCGTAAATTGAGCATGACGGCCGAAAACCTCGGTTGTACAATCGCCGTATACGGGCATACGCATATTCAAAGTATCGAATGTTTCGGCGGCGTTACGGCTGTCAATCCCGGTAGCCCCTTGCGTCCCCGCGGTAAATCCTACGGCGGTTTTGCGCTTTTATCGCTCCGCACAGGGCAAGCGGGAAGCCCTGAAGATACAGCCACCGGAGACAGTTCAGTGACGGGGTTATTCAGCAAGGTGCAATTTTATCAGCTGATACGGGAATCCGACGGTGCTTTTTCTGCCTCCGCACACGCAGTCTATCCTATCCCGATACGCCAGAGTGCAGGGGATTAGTCCTTGGGCATGAATCAACACGGAGCTGTTCCAAAAAAGGAACCTCGATGGAGAGTGTCAGCGATTATCTTCTCCGCACGGATCAACATACCCCGACGCAAGCGTCGGGGTATTAACCGCTCCCGTGTGCTCGTATAAGCCGCACTTGTATCAGCCTTGCCTTTCTCCTATTTTAATATTCCGGTTTCCAGATACAGTCTTTGACCGTTTTTTCTACATTATCCGTTGCAACACGGTTTAATTTTTGACGAACGGCACACGAAGCAACCGCGACGGCAACCGCTTCGGAAAATTCCGTTAGCCGTGCTACCGGTGGCAAAACCGCCGCGCCCGGTTTACCGGTTTCGATAAATGCACCAAGCGAGTGGGCGGCTGCAGAAATCATTTCATCGGTTACGAGTTTTGAATTTACCGCGATACTGCCTAAGCCCAATCCCGGATAAATCAGTGCATTGTTGGCCTGTCCGATTGTGTATGTAACGCCCTTGTATTCTACCGGATCGGCAGGAATTCCGGTTGCCACCATGGCGCGGCCGTCCGACCAATGAATCAAATCCGAAGCCGTAGCTTCCGCCAGTTCCGTTGGGTTACTGAGCGGGAAAATAATCGGGTGTTCGCACCATGATGTCATAGCGCGGACAATCTCTTCCGTAAAGGTTCCCGGTGTTGTTGATGTTCCTACTAGAATCGTCGGACGAATTGCCATCACCGCTTTTGTAAGCGAGGTGAGACTTGCCGCATCGGAAAATTCGCGACGTTTTCGCGCAAACGGTTTTTGCTCTGGCGTTAGATCGTCCATATCATCGAACAAAAGTCCTTGCTTATCAACCATATAAAAATGACTGCGAGCTTCGTCTTCAGAAAGCCCTTGGGCAACTATTTCTCTAAAAATACGATCGGTAATTCCGGCTCCGGCAGTTCCTGCTCCAAAGCACAGATATACCTGATCCGTAAGCTTTTGCCCGTTGATTTTCATAGCGCCGAGGATTCCCGCAAGCGTAATGATACCGGTTCCTTGGCAGTCATCATTGAATACGGGAAAAGTCTTCTGGTATGTTTGCAAAACCTTTGCGGCGTTCGATCTGCCGAAATCTTCAAAGTGGAGATATAAATCAGGAAACAATTTTTCCGCCGCTGTTACAAATCGATCGATGAAGCGGTAATATCTGTCGCCGTATATTCTCTTGTGGTGATTTCCGAGATAGAGCGGGTCATCAAGCAGTGTTTGCCTGTTTGTTCCGCAATCCAGTACAACCGGCAATACCGTTTGCGGATCAATTCCTGCGGCCGCAGTATAGACCATCAGTTTACCCACGGAGATGTCAACGCCATTTGTCCCCCAGTCGCCGATACCGAGAATTCCTTCCGCATCCGTCGCAACGATAAGTCTGATGTGTCTTCCGCCTGCGGCATGCCGAAGCGTCTCTTCGATTTGCTCCGGAGCATCAATCGACAAAAACGCTGCACCTTGTGTATCGCTAAACTGTCCGCTGTACTGCTCAATACTTTCTGCAATAACCGGATCATAAACAATCGGCATTAGTTCAACAATGTGTTCATGAAATACATAATAGAAAAGTCGCCGGTTGTGATTGAAGACATCCATAAGAAATCTTCTTTTTTCTATGCCGGAATTTTTTCGTTCCATCTGCCGGTAAATTCTATTTGCCTGTGTTTCAATATCGTCAATACACGGCGGAAGCAGCCCTTCCAGATGATATTTTTTTCTTTCTTCGGCAGAAAATGCTGTTCCCTTGTTCAAAAACGCATCATGGATAATGTCATACCCATATTTTTCCATAAAGGTTCCTCCATACTGTCCGTTTGCGGGATTGCGGATATCCTTCCAAATCTCAATGGAAACTCTCAAATGTACTTTTAGTACCGATACACAGTTTATCATGTTTTTATAAATTTTCTAGCTTAATCAATCAATTTTTTTGTCTATTGTCTCAACTTTTTTATTTTTGTATTATTATGCTTAATTTTTTCTTCTGTAATAAGTTTCGTTATAATCGATCTATTCGATAACTGCGTTTCCGAATAGGTCTACGAGTTCTAAATCGTACAAATAGCACGATGTGTGAACATCGCATTTATTGAACGGATATACATTCTGAATGCTTTCACTTCAGAGTAAGAAGCATCAGCATTTTTGAGTTTTGGGTATCTCTAAAAACTCGGTTAGATTTTTAGAGATACCCGACGAGTCTTTTTTGATAAGTCTTTACATTGTTATGACTTATCAAAAAAACATCGCAATCTAAATCTAAGGAAAACTTCTAAAAACGGAAGTTTTTAGAGGTTCCCTCTTGTAAAAAATAGTGCAGGGGATTAAACTCTCCGCACGAATATAAGGAGATTTGTCTCATATGAACAAATTACAGCTTTTCTTAAAAAGAAAAGATATAGAGATTTCCGGTAAGCGGTATTTTATTGATGCGATGAGCGCCATGGCGATGGGGCTTTTTTCATCCTTGCTTGTCGGAACAATTCTGAGAACCGTAGGGCAGCAGCTGCATATTACCTTTTTGACCGATACCATCTGGCCGATATGCCGTGATATGACGGGCGCCGCCATCGGTATTGCGGTTGCGCACTCGCTTAAAGCGCACACCTTTGTCTTGTTCTCCGCCTCTATTGTCGGGTATGCCGGTAATATGTTCGGCGGTGCAGTGGGCGCCTTTATTTCCGCCATTGTCGGTACCGAACTGGGGAAGCTGGTTTCAAAAGAAACAAAGATTGACCTGATTGTGACGCCGACGGTAACCATTCTTTCCGGCAGCGTAATAGCCGTCTTTTTCGGGCCATATATGTCTGCGTGTATGAATTGGCTCGGAGAGGTTATTATGACGGCGACAACTCTGCGTCCGTTCCTGATGGGGATTTGCCTTGCGGTATTGGTTGGGATAATTCTCACGCTGCCGATTAGCAGTGCGGCGCTCTGTATGATGCTTTCTCTTTCGGGGCTTGCAGGAGGCGCGGCAGCGGCGGGGTGCTGCGCTCAGATGATCGGCTTTGCAGTGATGAGCTATCGGGATAACGGATTCGGCGGCAGCTTTGCAGTCGGCATCGGCACCAGTATGCTCCACATGCCGAATATTATTAAAAATCCCCGAATATGGATACCACCGATTGCCGCATCCGCCGTATTGGGGCCGGTTTCGACGATGCTGTTAAAAATGGAAAATACCCCCATCGGCTCAGGAATGGGAACTTGCGGGTTGGTCGGTCAAATCGGTGCGCTGACGGCGATGAGTGGAACCGGGCGCAGCACCGCAAGCATCTACCTTTCTATCTTGTTGCTGCACATTATCGCTCCCGCCGTACTCACAATTCTTTTTACCGTGCCGTTGCGGAAAATCGGATGGATTAAAGACGGCGATTTAAAACTTGCGCTGTAACAGCCGTGTTATTCGAGGTAACCTGTTCTGAAACGGAAGTTTTCGAACGGGTTTATGTCTCGCTTAAGCCTTCTTCAAAAATAAACTGGATGTAGAGGTCTTCGAGTGTTCGCTTGGGGCCGGGGACTTGGAGTCTCCGGCGCGATTCGGCGTTGTTTTTCCGGTCAATAAAAGAAGCATAGAAGCCACGCGGATCATCACTCGGAAATTCTCTTTTGAAGCCGAGTAGATTATATGCTTCGTCTCTGCTGAGGGCAGAAACTTTTCTTTCCTTCAAAATATTGCGGATAAAATTGATCTTTTCATAAGAGATACCGAATAAGAATTCTTCCAGTGCTTGGCCGATTTCAGGGTCTGCCAATTTTGCAATCATAAACCGTTCCCACGATTCATCAAGCTCCATTGAAAGAAGAAAGAGTTCACTGACGCCAAGCATACTGCCGAAGTTCGGTGCAAGTTTGTTCCGCGCTGTCCAAACCTTGTGTAAAACAGGTGCAAAAGATGAGGAGTGTTCATCCAGCCGATGCTCCCATAGTTCGGTTAATAATTCTGCTATATCTTTTCGTGTTTCATGCTGAAGATCGGCATTATCAAGAAGCATCGTATATACATCTTCCGCCATGAGTGCGAACATAGCGCGAAGGGTAATCCGCCGCAGTGCTTGGATATCTTTTTCTTCAAAAAAAGCATTCATCGCTATTTTGGTGAGTGCGGAAAAAGTTTGAAATTTGGCAATCAGAAAGCTTTTGCCGAGGATAACCTTTGTCGGTAATGTCAGTAAACGTGAAGAAGGATCACTGCTGCAGAGTGTGTCGATCAATGTTTCTGCCGATCGATGTTCACCTGCAAGGACGGTGCTGCGTTGTATTGAGGGATAGCGGGAGACAGCTACCGCCACTTGTTCTAATGTTGTAATACAGTTTGCAATGTTGCTCAGTACCCCTGGAGCATAAGCTTGTAAGCTTTTTAAAATCTGTTCGATTACCGCGTGTTCGTCTTTATCGAACACCACAATATCGGATGAAGTGCTTCCATCTTCAGTTGTGTATGGCATTGAGAGCGTTGCAGACAAAGATGCATAAGTCATACCTTATCAGTATACCACAAAATCCGGATTTTGCCAAATATTTTCTTGCGGATACATATCGTGAAAAAGGTTGTCCCGCAACTGTAGCTGCCGTTACTTCAAATACACAAACGGGATATCATCGATGCGTTGAAGCCGGATAGCACCGCATCCTTTTTCTGCGTACATAACATTCAGCATTGCGGTAATATTGCGTTCAAAATCGGGATTAGTTTTTTCTTCCACGGCAGCGATACCTCCGCCGTAAATGCAGTAGACAAGGTCGGCGTATTGCAAGGCAAGCGCGGGGTTATGAATAGAAACGAGCACCGTCTTGTGCACTTTTGTACAAAGCTTACGGGTAATCTGCATAATCTTATGCTCGTTGTAAAAGTCGAGATTGGCGGTCGGTTCATCCAAGAGGATGATGGGCGCATCCTGTACCATGCCGCGGGCAAGCATTACGAGCCGCGATTCCCCGGAACTGAGCTGACTGTAATAGCGGTCGGCAAATTGCGTTAAACCGAATACCTCAAGCGCATGATCGACATATTCCCAATCTTTTTGCGAAGGGGCTTGCAGCGCGGTTTGATGGGGATTACGTCCCATCACAACAAAGTCGCGTACCGTGTAGGTAAATACGCCGGAATGTCCCTGCGGAATGTAGCATACTTTTTGAGCGAAGCGCTTCCGTGTAAGCTGCGCCGCATTTTCTCCCAGTACGGAGAGCGTACCGGAGGCTGGCGTATCAAGACCGGCGAGGAGCCGCAACAGGGTGGTCTTGCCCGCTCCGTTAGGGCCTATCAGCGCAATAACCTGTTGCTGCGGAATATGCAGCCGGAGGTCTTTCAGAATAGGCTGGGTTCCCCGCACCGCCGTAACGCCGTCAAGCTCAAAAGCCGCGTTCATATTCCAATCCAAATATCGTTGTTCCGGCGGAGCATCAACTGCGCAAGAATCGGCGCGCCGATGACAGCCGTGATAATACTGACCGGTATCTCATTGCCGGACAGGGAGCGGGCAACGGTATCCGCAAACAAGAGGAGCGCAGCGCCGCACATAAAGGAAAGCGGGGCAACTTTGTAATTGTTATTGCCGAACAGCAGCCGGATAACATGCGGCGCAATAAGCCCGATCCAACTGATGATACCCGCAGCGGACACAACGCTTGCAACCAACAATGTCGAAGTGATAATAAACAGCAGCCGCATCTTTTTAACCGGCGTACCGAGCGACGCCGCTTCTTCATCACCGAGCGAGAGAATATTGAGCTGCCTGCGGAACAGGATAATAAAGCTGCATCCCGCAACGGCAATCGGCAAAAAGGCGGCGAGCTTTTTCCACGTGATAACGTTAAAACAGCCCATCAGCCAGAACTCCAGAGCAGGCAGCTCATTGAGCGGATCCGCCATGTATTTGATAAGGGATACCCCTGCTCCGGCAAGCGCATTGATGATGACGCCTGCAAGCACAAGGCGTATCAAGCTGTGTTCTCCGCCGATGTTCGAAAGCTGCAACACAAGCAATGTCGCCCCGATGCCTCCCGCAAAGGCGCAGAGCTGGATGCCTGCCGCACTTGTATGGAGCAGCACGATACCGATTGCCGCGCCGAGGGAAGCGCCGGTAGAAACACCGATGATGTCGGGTGCTACCAGTGGATTACGGAATAGGCTTTGCAGGCTTACCCCGCTCAATCCGATTGCGCCCCCTGAAAGAAAGACAAAGAGCGTACGCGGCAGCCTAATGTTCATAAAGATATTGTAATCGGCTGTGGTTACCGCCGCAAATGCATCGGTGCGGAACAGGATGGAAAGTATCTTAATAAAGGAGAGCGGATAACGCCCCCAGCTCAGCGAGAATATCAGCGCTGCCAGAGGCATTATGAAAGCTGCACATATCAGTTTAGTCCTGTACCGCATCTGCATTGAAAGGTTTTATCTTTTTATTTTACATTAAGAGAGGCGAGGTCTTTTTCTTTACCGAAGAAGTCCCGATAAAAGGCCTTGGTTTTTTCCGCTAAATAACCGGCAGGGATTTTTCCCGGATGCAGTTTATCGGCAAGCCAGATAACACCGAGGCATGAGCACGGAATGGGGGAATCCCACTCATCAACACTTGACGGGAATACATAGACCTTGCCGTTATCGACTGCGGGAATGCCCTTCCATTCAGCCTTTCCTGCAAGTTCTGCCGGAGTTACCTTCGATCCCGTTGCGGCAACGATGACCTGCGGGGCGTATTTCTGGACTTGCTCCAGCGATACTTTTGTCCAATAGACATCGGTAATATCATCGCTCACCAATTTTCCGCCTGCTGCCGCAACGAGTTCCGCTTGGAACATCTTGGGACTGAGCGCGTTCAGATGATCGGAGCGGCTGGCCACATAAACGGATACCGCTGGCTCGCCTTTTACAAAACCTGCGACATCATTTAAGATTGTCTTATAAAAAGTGAGCAGTTTTTGTGCTTGTTCGCGATTACCGGAAGCGGCGCCGAGCATTTCAACATAGCTGAAAAAATTCTTCATCGTTTCGGGCTCGATCACCAATGCAGGAACACCGAGCGCTTCGATTTGGGGAAGCTGCTGTGCGGCTTTAAACGGCACTAAAATGAGATCGGGAGACAGAGAAGCAACCGCTTCGAGGTTCAAGTTCTTTGCGCCGCCGCAAGCGGGTTTATCCGCCAGTTCGGGAGCGAATTCTTTAATAAACGGCCGACCGCTTTTTCTGTCGTCGCCCGACACGATATAGTCCCGACAGCCGATTGCCAATGCCGTGTTGCTGAGAATATAAAACGGCGCGACAATCTGCTCCGGCTTTTTGGGGATAACAACGGTTCTGCCCTGATGATCGGTTACGGTTGCAAAACCTTCCGATGCTTTTTTGTCCTGCTTCCCGCCTGCCCATATCGGCAAAGCTGCAAGCATCACAACCAAGATTGCTAATGAACAGAGTTTTTTAGACATAGAGTTCTCCTTTATAAACTTAGATAGACGTTAACATAATCTTCTGAATAAACGCAACCCCGTCTGCAAGTTCTTTATCGTCAGGGTGGCCTTTCCCTAAGCCGCCGAACAGCTTGAATGGTCCGAAGGTATCAAATCCTTTACATTCAAATTCACCCAATACGGTAAAGCCGTTCGCCTGTAAATAGCCGGCAAATTTTTTTGCATATCGACCTTTTCCCACTCCGCTCGTACATACGGCGAAAGCATATTTCGGAAGTTCAGTCCGGTGCTGTTTCAAAAATGCATATATCGATTTGTGAAATCTTCCTGCATATATTCCCGAAGCGAAGCCGACACAATCGTATTCCGAAAAATCGATATTTTGAGCTTGCTCTACTTTAAACAGCGTTACCGGCATATCGTGTGCCATTGCCGTAACTACTTTTTCCGTATTTCCATGATGAACCGATGCATAGATAATAGCCGCTTTTTTCATAAAATCTCCCGATAAAAATTTTAAAACCTATGCCGAGCAATGTGTTCTCATTATCCGGCACTCGTGTGTTTTTAATGGAACGATTGTACTACTTTTCCGATACCGATGCAAATGATAAATCAGGGTAAACGCATCAGGTCGTTTTTTTAACATTCCCGCGGAAAAATCGATACTATTCAACCGAACTGCCAAGGATGGCAGTGGTTCCATACAGTAGTGATGTTTTGTGCACGCACAAAACTCGCCTTCAACTGATGTACATGGACGTACAACAGTTGAAGATGGTTCAAATGGTCTCACAGTCTCAATTTTTCCGCGGCTTTTATTTACTCTACCTGATGCGTTTACCCGCCTGTTGAAAAAAATGTGCGAAATTTTAAGCAAAATTTCGCACAGAAGGAAGGCAACCGCTAAAAATATTTTTAATGCGGTTGCCCTGCCGATAAATATTCCGGTATGGAAAATAAGCTCTTGGCGTGATAAAATCAGCATAAGGAGAATTATGACACCAGAAGAAATAAAGAAACTCATTCAAAACGGTGAAAAAATTGATGTTGAATTTAAAGAATCAAAGAATGCCTTATCAAAAGACGTATATGATTCCGTTTGTTCTTTTAACAATAGAAACGGCGGTCATATAGTATTAGGAGTTAACGACAAAAGAGAAATTACCGGCGTTAATCCTGACATGGTTGATAAAATAACAAGGGAATTTACAACAGCTATTAATAATTCGCAAAAAATATATCCGCCTTTATACTTAACACCTGTTTCAATAGATATGGAAGGCAAGAAACTTATTTATATTAGAGTGCCAAAAGGCTGTCAGGTGTGCAGGCACAATGGGCGCATTTGGGATAGATCTTACGAGGGTGATATAAATATTACCGATAATGCGGAACTGGTATATAAGCTTTATGCGCGGAAACAAAGCACCTATTTTGTAAATAAGGTCTATCCTAATTTGGGAATAGATTGTTTAAACTCAGCGGTAATTGAAAAAGCACGAAAAATGGCTATTGCAAGGAATCAAAATCATTTATGGATGAGTATGAATGATGAAGAACTTCTGAGAACGGCTAATTTAATTTTAATTGATCCGGAAACAAATAGAGAAGGTATTACCTTAGCAGCCATTTTATTATTTGGAAAAGACAACGCCATTATGTCCGTTTTATCACAGCATAAAACGGATGCACTATTTAGAGTAGAGAACAAAGACCGATATGATGACAGAGATGTCGTCATTACCAATCTGATTGACAGTTATGATAGGCTTATCAACTTTGGCAGAAAGCATTTGAATGACTTGTTTGTTTTAGAGGGCATTGTTAATGTCAATGCAAGAGATAGGATACTCCGAGAAGTAGTTTCCAACACATTAGCCCACAGGGATTATTCAAGCGGCTTTCCTGCGAAAATGATTATTGATGATGAAAAAATTACTATCGAAAATAGCAATGTAGCACATGGGATAGGCGCATTGGATTTGCAAAAATTCGAACCGTTTCCTAAAAATCCGTCAATATCTAAAGTTTTTAGGGAAATTGGAATTGCCGATGAGCTTGGTTCCGGTATGCGTAACACCTATAAGTACACACAGCTGTATTCGGGAAAAAATCCTATTTTTGAAGAAGGAGATATATTCAGAACGATTATTCCACTCAAGAAGATTGCGACAGAAAAAGTCGGCGAAAAAAATGTCCCTCACAATGTCTCTCACAATGTCCCTCACAATGTCCCTCAGAATAAGAAGGAGCTGATTGAATTTATAAAGGCAAAGGTGAGGTCAAATAATAAAATTACAAGACAAGCTATTGCAGATAGTGCCGGCGTAAGTGTAAAAACTATCCAGAGAACCATAAAAGAGATAGAGAATCTACGATATGTCGGTACCGGGAATAACGGACACTGGGAACTTAATTAGAAACGTAAAAAATTTGAACAGGAATAAAACGATCGGCGTATGGAATTAGATTTTAAGCATGCTTCATTACAGGAAATAATTGACTATGCTCCCGACCTCCGCAGAGAGGCGTATGTAGATGCAACACTGCGGATGCAGGCGGATGATAATATCGTTGGGGTATTCGGCTCTGCGTATTCGGAAGCTCAGTCTCCCGTTATCGACGAAGCGCTCATCTACGGCTGCGGTCTTGTGCCGGTGCCGATTGTCGGAGTGGATGCCTTTATTTTTAAACACGGTGATTATCCTGCCTGCGATGCAATCAAGAGTACGATGGTATATTTAACGACGCAAAAGTGTCCGCTTCTGTATTCTTCCAAGATGTATGTGCTTGACGGTTGTTGCCCTGCTGTCGAAACCGCATTCCGGCAGTGTACGCAAAAACCTGTGCATATATACAACGATGCGGAAACACTCAAGACAGTGCTGCAACAGGTGTATGGCTGCGAGTATTCCGCTGCCCGCTATCAAGAATCGAAGTCTGCCTTTCTAATGCTGAATTGCTTGCTGCAGCAGCTTGAGCAGAGCGCACTTTCCGGCAATGACTTTGGGGTGCTCGCTTTTTATTCCCGTTTTATCTTTGAGCTTGAAGAACGAATTGCTTTCTTGACGCGGGTATGCGAATTGCTTTCTTCCGCAGCAACCTGCGAATATTCATCTCATTCACCGGAAAAACGAGTGCCTGTTTCCATTTATTGTCCCGACGGCATCATACAAAAAATCAAACCGGCTGCCGGAAATTATTTTAAGCCGGTATGGGTGCAGGCAGGGCGTTCCGCCGATATTGCATGCGCAGGATGTATCTATCCCGCGGCTGAGTATGTGGGGTATAGGGAACGTCCATAAATTTCCTCGGCGGAACGCGTGGTTCCTAAGGTTCGAAAGGAAACAGCCTCTCTATTTCACTACGATATTGCCCTTGGAATCCGCGATGGAAATACGCGCCACAACCGAATAATTAAAATCAAGATAATCATCTTGAATGCCATCGGAAAAGATGATGCCGTTTTCGCCCATCCTCGATTCAACGCAGAAATCCGTACCGGGGGTGATAGAACCGAAAATAATCTTTGTACCGGTGTTGACGCTCGGGAACGGTTCCCTCACGGCAAAGGTGAGCTGTTCTTTGCCCCAATCGATGACGGACTTTGCTTTAATTGCGAGCGATTGTTTTGATAAGCGGCCGGTAATTCCCGAAGCGCCTGCCAATACGCTTTTCATCCAACCGGAACGTCCAAGAGGCGTAGAAACGATAATGCCGCTTGAAGATTGATTTTCTACAGCTCCGTCAACCGTAATAGCATACCGTGCCGACGCATGATTTTTAACACCGATAAAAAAATCGTTGACGGCATACAGCACCTGATTATCGGAAAGCTGTACTTTCGCTTTGGTAACCTGCTTTACGGTTGCCTCGTCATTCAACGCCTGCCTGATAACCGTTCCGGCCTCATCTACCGAAAACTGAGACAGGACGCCGTCCCACCTGCTTGAATCGGGATTGATGCCGATCAGTTTTTGCGCTTCCAGATATTTCAGAGTATTGGCGATAAGACCGTCCTGTCCGACGGTGATAATCGTATCATTTTTGCCGAATATAAAATTCGGTAAAAATTTCCAGTCGATAACTTGTACGTTGCCGATACCTTGCGCGGTTTTTACCAGCTTATCCAGTACCGCATAGTACGTTTCGTGTTCCGCTTCATAATCCTTAAAATCCGCATTCAGATGCTCGATGTAAAATTGAGCCTGCTGCTTTGTATTAAACCGCGCGACAAGCGCATCTAAACGAGTCGGACGGCGGATAATAATCAGCCTGTCCATTATTTTTTCATCAACTGCTGTAACAGTTCCGAACTGATATTCAGCTCGCCGATTTTACCGGCGTTTTCCGCGAGTCCGGTAAACGCATTTGCGATCAGCTTTTCGGGCGCCATACCGATTGAAGAAAGCGCTTTGATAATTTCGGGATTGATCTTGGACATCGGCTCCAGAACGGCGTTCAGCGAATAGGCTTTAATATCCGCCTCGGTCTTCTTGTTCTTAACGGAAATTTCAATAAGCTTCGTATTTTCCTGCTCCTGCTTAATTTTGAATGCCATATCTTCCTGTAAAATAACCCGCTTCTTTTCTTGAACCGCCCGTTTTCCCTCCATGTGCGCTTCCATAATTTGCCGCTGTTTTTCTTCAACTGCAATCTGCGTGTTCAATTCGTTTTCTTTTATTTTTCGCTCCTGCTCTACCGCTGCATTACGCCGCTTGTACACCGCATCATCCGCTTCGCGCAGAATATTTTCTCGCGTTTCCGCTTCCAACGCCCGCGCTGTTTCTTTGTTCGGCAAGATTGAAAGAATATTGATATTTGTGATTGTAATTCCCAAATTTTGCAGATATTCGTTGTGCTGCACCGCTTCTTTTAATGCCCCTGCAATTCGATCAATTGATTGTATCGCTTCCCGCAAAGGCAGCTTGGAAACTTCGGTTTTGGTCATCGTATTTACCAAATTGATAATAATCCGGCTCAATTTTTCAGGATCGTCCGACAGGTACGCATAATTTTTAAGATCAACGGAGAAATTAACTTGATCGATAATTTTTTCGGTATCGGTTATTTTATAGATCAAATCACCTTGTATGGTCAGCGTTTGATAATCACTCGAAAGCTCTTCAAACATGAACGGTACGTTTTTTGTTTCAAGCGGAACGGTAATAATCGAAGTCGAAGGTTTATAAAACCAAAACGAAAGCCCGCGGCCTTTTTTTACCACACGTCCTTTTTTAATTACGTGAATATATTCATTTGGTTCAAATTTTACAAATCGCAATCCGAACATATCGGCTCTCCTCTGATAACTGATACAGCATAATGCAATGACTCTTTATACTTAATCCAGTTTTTTTATTTCGATAAACCGTACTTCTTGCCTGTAAGCGCTTACTATCGTAATAATTGAGGCCAATATTAAAATTCCACCGTTTACCAATAAATCTCTTTTAACCAGCTTTGCGATATCCGGTTCGGTGATGATAAGCTCCGGCGTTTCTTTTAAAACATCGAAAAAGCCGATATGCTCAATATCCGGCGCTTCATTTACGGCATCGTATATACGCCAGCCGTATTCCAAGACGGTTGCCGCTGCGAGCGCTATGCTCAGTACAATCAAAATCATAACGATGGCTTTTACAGTTAATTTTTTTCCCAGTCGTTTGTATACAGTATAGGATATTGCGCTGAGTAAGACTGGAATCGCCCAAACATAGAGGTTCATTTTTCCGACGATAACATACAGTAAGATTCCCGCTAATGCAACGCCGATAACGCCCAATGTACCGAGTAAAAAATTTTCTTGAGTGTTTTTGTCTTTTTCTTTTTGAGCGGTAAGATCGGCTTCTTTTTCTGCCCGCTCAGCTTCGGTTAGATACAGGTATTGCGATCCTATTTGAAATAACCGTATTGTTCCGTCATTTTTACCATAGATAAATCCGCCGGATTTATACTTATTTTCTACAAGGAACGGGATTACGGTATCATTCAGTAAATTGAATGTTTTCTTATAGTTACCTAATGCCGGTATAGGATATTCAAGGATTAATGTTGCGTTATCGATACGCGTTTTTACCTTTTTTATTTCGCAAAGCCGCGGTTGCAAAAGAGCGAGCATGTCTTCTCCATCAGCCTCTTTAGAGGCGCCGATGGTAAGGATACATTTTTTCGCATTGGTATCCACGCGAAAAATCGTATAAAACCCTTGCAGCATTCCTGCATATACATTCTTATATTTTTTAAATTGATAATCTTTAGATAAAAAGTCTAAACTTCCCATGAGTGTTCCTCTTTGAGTAAATAAGCTGCGCCGCAAATAATGAGGTGCTTTTGAAAATGAATTTTTCTGTGACTATAGGGCATCTCTAAAAAGATAAAGAGACGAAAGGCTATACGAACCGTATCTGCCCCTGGCTGTACGGCTCAGTCCGTATCACCGGAACCGTATCATAGCTTCCGTCTCTTCTCATTTAGGATCTGCTTATGCGATAATGCCCATCTCTTTTCCGACTTTTTCGAAGATGGCAATAGCGCGGTCGAGCTGTTCGGTGGTGTGTCCTGCCGTTACCATACAGCGGACGCGTCCGGTGCCTTTGGGTACGGTGGGGAACACGATCGGTCCGATGAATAAGCCGTTATCGAACAGCTTTTTGGAGAACTCAAGGGTCTTCGCTTCTTCCCCGATGATGACCGGCGTAATGGGGGTTTCGCTATGTCCGGTGTTAAAGCCGAGGCGAGCGAGCTTTTCTTTAAAGTAGCGGGCGTTTTTCCACAGCCGGTCAGTGTATTCGGTTGATTCCATCAGCATTTTGATGGCTTCGATACATGCGCCGATAGCGGCGGGGGGGAGTCCGGTGGAGAACAGGAAGGGACGTCCGCGGTTTTTCAGCCAGTCGATAGTAACCTGCTTACCGGCAACGTAACCGCCGACAACGCCGATTGCCTTGGACAGGGTGCCGATTGCAAAGTCTACTCTGCCGTGCAGGTGGAAGTGGTCAACGGAGCCGCGTCCGCTCTCGCCTAATACACCGCTTGCGTGAGCGTCATCCACGTAGGTTAGGCACTCGTATTTTTCCGCAAGCGCAACGATTTCCGGTAGCTTGGCAATGTCGCCGTCCATGGAGAACACGCCGTCGGTGATGATGAGGATGTTGCGGTAGTTGGGGCGCTTTTCTTTTAAAACCCGCTCTAAGTCTGCCATGTCGGAGTGCTTAAACACTGCCTTATCGGCTTTTGAAAGGCGGGAGCCGTCGATGATGGACGCATGGTTTAATTCATCGGATAGGATGAGGTCGCCCTTGTCGGTAACCGCTTGGATAACCCCGGCGTTGCAGTTAAAGCCTGACTGGAAGGTGAGCACCGCTTCTTCCCGCTTGAATGTAGCAAGCAGAGTTTCGAGTTCATCGTGAATCTTCATGTTTCCGATGATAGGGCGGACGGCGCCCGCTCCCGCGCCGTAGGTTTCGATCGCTGCGATTGCCGCCTTCTTTAAACGGGGATGGTTTGCAAAGCCCAGATAGTTATTTGATGAAAGGTTGATAACTTTCTTTCCATTAATAACGCATTCTGCTTCGTTTGGCCCGTCAAGGGTTACCGGTACCTTATACAAGCCTTGATCTTTTAATTCCTGTACTTTTTCTTTTAAAAAAGCCATTTCGTGAATATTGCTCATTGTTTTCTCCTCTTCAATGAAATTTAATGCTCATTGCAACGTTTCTTTATTTTTGTGCCGAGTGATATGCAACACCGAGCCGCTTGCTCAGTTTTTCCAGCATATCGACGGTCATCGTTTCCAGTGTGTACTCGGGTTTCCAGTTCCATTCATTCCGTGCACAAGTGTCGTCGATGGAGTTCGGCCATGAATCGGCAATGGCTTGCCGCATGGGATCTACCTTGTAGTTCATCTTGAACTCGGGAATGTGCTTTTTAATTTCCGCAGCGATAATTTCCGGAGAGAAACTCATCGAACCGATATTAAAGGCGTTGCGATGGATCAGTTTGGATTCATCGGTTTCCAAAAGCTGCTGAACCGCTTTAAGGGCATCGGGCATATACATCATGTCCATATAGGTGCCTTCTTTAATAAAGCAGTCGTATTTTTTGTTTTTCAGTGCTTCGTAATAAATGTCAACGGCATAGTCGGTAGTGCCGCCGCCCGGAGGAGTTGTATACGAGATGAGGCCGGGGAAGCGCACGCCGCGGGTATCGACGCCGAAGCGCTTGTGGTAGTAGTCACACAGCAGTTCGCCTGAAACTTTGGTTACGCCGTACATCGATGTCGGGCGCTGGATGGTGTCCTGAGGCGTTTTGTCTTTCGGGGTTCCCGGCCCAAAGGCTGCGATAGAGCTGGGGACAAAGAATCGGTATTTATTCTCCCGGGCGATTTCCAGCATATTGTATAATCCGTGGATATTGATATTGAACGCCATTTGCGGATCGCGTTCCGCAACAGCGGAAAGAAGCGCTGCTAAGTGAATAACGGTGTCTACTTTATATTTTTTACATACATCGGCAACTTTCTGCGGTTCCAACACGTTTAATTGTTCAAAAGGCCCGGATTCAAGCACTTCCGGCATGTCTTTTTTAACTACATCACTTGCAATTACATTGCTGCCGCCGTAGGTCTTGCGCAGATGCATAACCAATTCACTGCCGATCTGACCGAGGGCTCCTGTTACCAGTATTGTTTTCATATTACCTCCTCAGATAATACATTTTTAATCGATATATTTAGTATATCACCGTTTTTGCGATTTTGCTATAATAAAATAATGAATGACACTATTTTGACAGATGAAGCCGCAGGCTTCATGAAGAAAAAGAATTTCTTGCCGGTTCTTTCCGGACTCTTTATCGGTGTATTGGTACTGTCGAATATTTTGGCAGTAAAAATGGTGCAGATCGGTCCCTTCGTATTTGACGGCGGTACGCTGCTTTTTCCGTTTTCGTATATCTTCGGCGATGTGCTGACTGAGGTGTACGGCTATCGGGATACGCGGAAAGTCATTTGGACGGGCTTTGTCGTTCTCATTTTTATGGCGTTCAATGTCTGGCTGGTGAGTATTTTGCCGGCAGAGGGCGGCTGGAATCTGCAAAGCGATTTTAATAATATTTTGCTGCAAATGCCCCGCATCAGCGCAGGTAGTATCTGCGGTTACTTTATCGGCGAGTATAGCAATTCTACCGTTCTTTCTAGAATGAAGATACTTACCAACGGCAAACACCTGTGGATGCGCACCATCGGCTCCACCTTGATTGGAGAGCTGCTTGACAGTATCATTTTTGTGATGATTGCGTTTTCAGGGCTATACGCATCTTCTGTGCTAATTGTGATGGCTTTGTCCAATTATCTTTTTAAGACAACGATAGAAGTAGTTTTTACCCCTTTTACCTATCTGGTTGTTAATTTCTTTAAAAAACACGAACAGCTTGACACCTACGACTATGGTGAGCGGTATAACCCGCTACCGCAGTTTAACCGGTAATATTTCTCGTAAGAATTAATTCACCGCAGAGCTTACGGGCTTTGCGGCTTACTTTTCCAAAACTTTCATTTTCCAGTCTTTAATCGTTCGCGTTTCTTAATGCTACACATCAGAGTATGTAGGTAAAATATCCAATCATAAATCCTAAAGATGCCGCGGCTCCCTAAAAAAACTATTTGCGGTTTAGCCTTTTATGCGATACAATAGACACTATCGGTCACCGTTAAAAATCGATTTTGAGCTTTTAGCGGTGTTCTATTGGTATCGTAATAGAATAAAGGAATATGCTGCATTATGGTAAAAGCTGTCTTTGCGGGTTCATTTGATCCTCCGACTTTCGGACATTTGAATATTATCGAGCGCGCCCAAAAACTCTTTTCCGAAATCCATGTCGTCATTGCCGTAAATAAAAACAAGAGTTATTGTTTTTCCGGCGAGGAACGGCTGGAGGTCATACAACAACTGGTTTCCCGCTGGAATAATGTTTCGGTACATCTGTGGGATTCACTGATCGTTGATTATGCAAAAAAAATTAAAGCGGATGTGCTTATCCGCGGTGTCCGGAATGATAATGATTTTTTATATGAATTTGATTTGGCGATGATGAACAAGAGTTTGAACCCGCAGATTGAGACGTTATTCTTAGTTCCTGATCCTAAATTTTTTGTACTGCGTTCCAGTTCAATTAAGGAGCTGGCGGCATTCGGCGGTGATGTATCGACGATGGTGCCGCCCGTCGTCGAAGCTATACTGAAAAAGAAGTTTTCACCCAAAAAATAGCGGAGAATCGCCAAAGAATGAACATCCGTGTTCATCCTTTGGCTACGGGGATGTCTCAAAAGTTGGTTACTTTTTCGACATCCCCGCTGCTGCTTATAACCCCGGACAACCCTGTCCGTTCTGAAATGCCTTTTCCGTCAGCCTTTTGAAATAGACGGTACAGATACAAGGAGCTAGGTAAAAAAGTACCGCAGGCGTATCTTTGATACGTTGAGGACACTTTTTTACCGTGCGACGCAGTAGATGTACCGTATATTTCAAAAGGACGTTACCTTGTTTTTTTTATATGATTATAGTAAACTCGCCCGCATGAAAACCGATATTCAGATCGCACGCGAGACTTCGCTTAAACCGATACAAAAAATCGCAGCGGAACTTCATATAGATGCATCCTCAGTAATCCCCTACGGGTTTTATACGGCAAAAATTCCGTATACATCTATTGTTCCGTCCTGCGTAGAAGAGCATAAACTCATCCTTGTTACTTCCATGACGCCGACCAAGGCGGGAATCGGGAAGACGACGGTTTCCATCGGTTTGGCGCTCGGCTTACAGAAAATCGGAAAAAATGCGGTGTTAGCACTGCGCGAGCCTTCGCTCGGCCCTTGTTTCGGAATGAAAGGCGGGGCTGCGGGCGGCGGTTATGCACAAGTGCTCCCTATGGAAGAAATCAATTTACATTTTACCGGCGACTTCCACGCCGTTACCTCAGCACACAATATGATCAGCGCGCTGCTGGATAACTACGTATTTAGAACGCAGAATACGCCGCAGGGCTTAAAAAAAGTAGTTTGGAAACGGGTGTTGGATGTGAATGACCGCGCGCTCCGTTCAATTGTTACCGGACTCGGCGAAGGGAACGGCGTTCCTGCAGAATCGGGATTTGATATAACCGCCGCTTCGGAAATTATGGCGATTTTGTGCCTCGCTTCCGATATCGACGATTTACGCCGCCGTATAGAAAAGATTATCCTCGGTTACCGTCCGGACAACACGCCCTTTACGGTTAAAGACCTCGGCGCTGCCGGAGCCATTACCGTACTGCTTAAAAATGCGATTAATCCGAATTTGGTACAAACCACCGAAAACACCCCCGCATTTGTACACGGCGGTCCGTTTGCAAATATCGCGCACGGGTGCAATTCCATTATTGCGACTAAAACAGCCCTTACCTACGGCGATTATGTTATTACCGAAGCGGGATTCGGAGCCGATTTAGGCGCTGAAAAATTCTTTGACATTAAATGCCGCAAGGCGGGGCTTGCACCTGCCTTAACCGTACTTGTCGTTACCACCGGCGGGCTTAAATTGCATGGCGGCGCTCAAGAAGCGGAGCTGTCCAAGCCCAATAAAGAGGCGCTTACCCGCGGCTTTAAAAATATGGATAAGCATGTTGAAAATATGCGTACATTCGGGCAGACGGTATTGGTGGTGTTGAATAAATACGGCTACGATACGGATGAAGAAATCGAGTGTCTCCGCGCCTATTGCCGGAATACCGGTGTGCCGTTTGCCGTAAACAGCGCTTTTTCCGACGGAGGGGCCGGTGCAACGGATTTTGCCCGTACCGTTTCCGGTTTGATTGAAGCCGAACCGTCAAAGCCGCTTGTGTTTACCTATCAGGATAGTGACAGCATCAAGACAAAAATTGAGAAAATATGCAAACAGGTGTACGGCGCAAAAACCGTTACCTATCATGCCGATGCGGAAAAAATGCTGAAGCGGATCAGTACGTGGGGAGTAGACTCCTATCCGGTATGTATCGCAAAAACTCAGTATTCTTTTTCCGACGACCCAAAAAAACTCGGCGTTCCGGAACAGTTTGATATGACTGTCCGCGAAATTATCGTGAACAATGGCGCCGAGATGATCGTTGCGGTTATGGGCGACATGATGCGGATGCCGGGGCTGCCGAAAGAACCTCAGGCGCTTCGCATAGACCTTGTAAACGGTTATATCGACGGATTAGCGTAAATTATATATTAGGAGACTCGCTATGAAGAAAGGCCTTCGAGATTGTATCATTGTCGGCTTTGCACTCTTTGCAATGTTTTTCGGCGCAGGAAATCTTATTTTTCCGCCGCTGCTCGGTTTTATGACCGGCAGTAAATGGTTTATTACGTTTATCGCATTCTCTATTACCGGTATTTGTATTCCTATTTTAGGCATTTTTGCAATGGGGAAAGCGGGCGGCGATGTACAGCACTTTGCCGGTAAGGTTCATCCTATTTTTGCTAATGTGTTCGGTACCGTTATTATGCTGGGTATCGGGCCGCTATTAGCGCTGCCGCGCACAGCCGCAACCACGTATGAAATTGGCGTACTTCCCTTTAGTACATCGATAAGCCCTGTCGTCAGTTCGATTATATTCTTTACCATTGTCTTGATCTTTTCGATTAAACCCTCGAAAGTAATCGATACTATCGGCAAGTATTTAACACCGGTACTGATTGTCGTGCTTGCCGCTATCGTTATCCGCGCTTTTATTGTTCCGCTCGGGCCGCTTGAGAATCCTCCTCCGCAGAACTTTTTCTTAAAAGGCTTTTTGGAAGGATATCAGACGATGGATGCGCTGGCAGCCATGTTGTTTGCGACAATCATTATCAATAATATTAAGGAACGCGGATATTCCGATCGGAAATCGCTGTTAAAGATCAACCTTTCTGCCGGATTAATTGCTGCGGCAGGATTGCTGCTGGTGTACGGCGGGTTACTGCATGCAGGCGCCTCTGCTTCGCAGGTGTTTCCTAAAAACATCAGCCGTACGGCTTTGTTGATCAATATCTGTGCAAGTTTATGGGGAAATGTCGGAACGGTGATTTTGTCGCTTTCGATTGCGTTTGCTTGTATTACGACTGCAATCGGTTTAACGGCAACCGCTGGGCATTTCTTTAAGAAATTGTTCAATAATAAGGTTTCTTATGAAGCAATCGTTATTGTCGTATCGGTATTCAGCTGCTGGCTTGCCAACTATGGGGTAGAAAATATCATCCGGTATTCGGTTCCGCTTTTGGAAGCCTTGTATCCGGTTTGTATCTTATTAACCGTTATGAACCTTTTAGATGACTATATCCCCAACCGGTACTACTATGTAGGGGGAACCATTGGTACGCTTTTAGTGAGCTGCTTGCAGGCATTTGCCTCGACCGAAGGTATTGTCAACGATTTTCTCGGGCTTTTCGGCGCACAGCCTGTGTCATTCGGCGGCTTGGCTGCGCTGCTGCAAAAACTCCCTCTTTCGAGCATCGGTGTTGCATGGCTGATTCCGGCCGTTATCGGTGCGTTATTGTTCGGACTGCTTGGCGGAAAGGGCAAGGCAGCAAAACAGATTGCTTAAAAAATTGGTAGAAACAAAAGCGGTATCGCTGAATATGTCTATCAATTTAGATGCGATGTTTAAGATTAAGTTATTACTATATAAAGGCTTAATTTAAAACCCGCTATCAGCCACGCTGATGGTGATGTCTAAAAAGTAACCAACTTTTGAGACATCACCAAGCCGGTTATCATACTTTTCTCGGCGCTTCCGCGCCCTCCTGTAATTCAAATAGTATTTTTTAAAGTAAAGTTCATTTAAGTTCGGTTGAAGATTTGATTTTAGGGAACCTCTAAAACCCTCAGTTTTTTAGAGATGTCCTTTAGATGGTTACGACAAATAACTCTATTAACAGGAGGCTCAATTCATGGAGCATTCAGTTTCTAAAGCGCCAAAATCGCTTTTTGTATTCAACTTTTTAATTTTTAACGGCGTTTTCGGCTTAACATTCTTGTATGCATGGTTTACAAAAATAGTACCGGATGCCGTGCTGCTGCGTATGTTTATGAATCCTGCAGCGTTATTAGGACTCTGCGCAACCCTATCGGTTCCGGTACTGTTATATCGAAATTGTATGCCGGTTATTCAAAACTGGCGTTCGGAAGATAACGGTCTTGATAGGGCAAATAAAGCCTTAGCCGTATACTCACTGGTAAGTGTTTTTGTGCCGTTCTTTCTTTCAAGTGTTGTACCGGTACTAGCCCTTTGGTTAATAGGGGAGAGGAATTGGGCAATGTTTGTTGCAACAGTGCTGGCAGCCATCGGGTGTATGTTTTTTGTTTCCCTGTTCTTCTATGTTGTTTGGCTGCAGCGGATCGAACGATATACAAATTTTTTGGCGCTTGAAAAAAAACATATTAGTCTGTCATATACACAGCGCGGTGCGGCGGTAGGCTTTGCTCTTTTTATAGGGATTTCCTTTCTTTGTGTGGCTCCTTTTGTCGCAACACTTTATAACGGCAGGGATGTTGCTTTTACATTAACGTATGCTATGCTCCCTTTATTGATCGTGACGGTTGGAGGAGCTATTTTTATTAATCTTACGCTCTATAAGGGCGTGAATGACGAAATAGAGTCTATTCTCCGATTTACGGATAAACTTGCGGTAGGGAACTTTATTACCGAGCCGCTTGAAATGAACCGCCGTGATATATTCGGGTTGCTTGTTACACGGTTGAATAGTTTTTATGCCAATACCGTTGAACTTCTCAGGGGAGTAAAGACGAATACGCAGACAATGGGCGAAGCTATCGGCGTGTTGTCGATGAATACAACGGAGAGTGCCAATTCCGTTCATGAAATCAGTGCAAATATTGAAGGAATACAGCAGCAAATACTATCACAGGCTGCGAATGTGAGTGAAACGGCCGCTACTGTCGAAGAAATTGTCCGAACTATTAAACAGCTGAACTCCAGTATTGAAATACAGTCCGGAAGTGTGGCTCAGTCTTCATCTTCTATAGAACAGATGGCGGCAAATATCGTGTCGATTACTCAAACCCTCGAAAAAACGGATGATGTGATTAAACGGCTTTCCTCTGCGACAGCCGACGGCAAGAGTACTATTATAAGTTCGAATAAGGTAACACAGAAAATCGCTGAGGCTTCCGGCGGGCTTATCGATGCAAGTAATGTTATACAAAATATTGCCAGCCAGACGAACCTTCTTGCAATGAACGCTGCCATTGAAGCAGCTCATGCCGGAGAGTCAGGTAAGGGATTCGCGGTTGTTGCAGACGAAATTAGAAAACTCGCAGAGGAATCCTCGGCTCAGGGTAAAAATATTACGACAACGCTGAAAGCCCTTAGTATCGAAATCGAAAGTTTAACGGGGTCTTCAAAGAGCGTTGAAGATAAGTTTAGTATTATTTTTGATCTTTCCAAACAAGTTAATACGATGAGCGCGGCTCTTATGGATGCAATGCAAGAGCAGGAAAATGGCAGTAGGGAAGTTCTATCGGCGATTAAGGATATCAATGCAGTTACTGCAGAGGTTAGAAACGGTTCTGTGGAGATGCTCAAAGGAGGGGAGCAGGTCGCCGAAGAGATGCATAAATTGGATAACTTCACACGGTTTATTACTGACAATATGAATGAAATGGCGAGCGGTGCGATAGAGATAAACCGTTCGGTGCAGGAAGTTAATACGGTTGCACAGCAGGGAAAGGGTTTAGTTGAAAATTTGTCAAATGCAGTAAATAAGTTCAAGATCGACTAGGTCTTTGGTCTTACGGTTTTTTGCCGATAGTGTAACTATGGATATAATAACGTATCATGCGTCCGATATGGACATATTTCAAAGTGATTCCATGCCGTTTTCGGCTCAGATAACACATAAAAGCGGATATACGGGCGGACAGGCGCGGCAAGCGGCTGTCGCAGCCGATATGCGTTTTTTTTCCGGCTTTGATGATGTTCGTTCGGCGTATACCCATACCAAGCCGTCGGCGGCTGTTAATCGTACTGTGCCGCTGATGCGGTTGAACCCTTTGCCTTTTTTACTGGGTTTCAGTATCCTCTATGCATTATTGGCACTGCCGTTGCTGCGTACCGGTGCAGGTTCTTATTCCATACGGAAAATGACCTTTAACGAGGAGCCTTTATCCGGACGGGCACTGCATTCATATATTTTCCCCGAAGCGGAAAACTTTATCGATCAAGAGGCAGTAACTGCTGCGGAAGGGTATGTTTCGACGGTAACATTTAAAGATTACACCGTTAGAAAGGGGGATACTATCAGCGGTATTGCTTCCCGGGCAGGATTGCGGAATTTCGGGACGTTGTTATCGGTTAATAATATCGATAATGCGCGCCGCATCAGTGCGGGGCAGGTACTGCGTATACCATCGGCAGACGGCCTTTTGTATACGGTTAAAAAGAACGAGACCCTTGCGGGTATCGCGGCGGCTCATAATGTACCCGTTACGGCTTTGCTTGATGCAAACGATTTAACGCACGAAACGCTGGCCGTCGGACAAAAGCTTTTTATCCCCGGCGCATCGCTTTCGTCTTTTGAGCTGCGGAAGGCTCTCGGTGAATTATTTATCTATCCGATACACGGTAGACTTACCTCACCATTCGGGTACCGGAGCGATCCTTTTACGGGGGTACGAAGTTTTCATTCAGGTGTTGATTTGGCTGCGCCGACAGGGACGCCCGTTAAGGCAACGCTCGACGGAAAAATTGCCGAAACAGGATTTAACCGTGTTTTTGGGAATTATATCATTATTACTCATGATCGGGGTTATCAGTCCCTTTACGGTCATTTATCGGCGATTTATGTCAAGCGGGGGCAGTATGTCACGCAAGGCGCGGTCGTGGGTGCGGTCGGTAATACCGGATATTCTACCGGCCCACATTTACATTTGTCTATTTATAAAAACGGGAGATTGATTAATCCGTTTTCCGTTCTAAAATAGGTCATTATTACAAAGCAATATGCGGATATCTCTAACAGTTGAGGCTTTTGAAGGTATCCTATTGAGGAGGATTTTGTGAAACGAATTGTATTCACTTTATGCGCATTATTCAGCGCATGTACATTCTTATTTGCTTATAACCCGCCCATCGGAGGGGAATCTGCCAATACGTTCTTTTCTCCCGACTTATTGGGCGGTCAGGCAAGTGCTACCGGCGGGCCGTTCGGGGATGGGAATCCTGCTGAATTGGCAACCAACCCTGCCCTTTCTGCGTACGAGCAGCGGATTATTTTCGACCTTTCCTATGCCGCCGTTATCGGGTTTAACAAAAGTACCCCAAACGACTTCGGATTGAAAGGACATTTGGCAAACATCGATTTCTTATATCCTGCCCGGTGGGGTGTTATCTCAACCGATGTGCATCTTTTAAATTCATCGTTTGAGTCGCTGCCATGGGGTACCGCCGGTTCAATACGGCTTGCGTATTCAAAAGATTTAACCGATAACTTGGCACTCGGTGTCGGTTTATACGGCATTTTCGGTACCGGTTGGGGTGTCGGGGCTGACATCGGCGTACTGTATCGGTTCGGGGATCTCGGATTTGCAAAAGATTCAAAAATCGGCGCTTCGATTACCGGAATGGGTAAACCGTATAACGCCAACAGGGGCGGTGTGAGGGGAATGACGAATACGAGCGGTTTTACCGGTATGTTTACTCCCCGTGTCGGTTTTGCGACCACCTTTATTTCGGTGAAAAACTTTAAGCTTGGTATGGCTTTTGATCTATCTTTTCCGACATTCCAAAACCTTGTTTTTGATGCCGGATTGCACATGAAGTTTGCCGATATGGTTACCTTTAAAACCGGTTGGAATTTCAATCTTGTCGAAACACTGAATCACCGGCAAACCTATATTCCGTCATTTGCTTTGGCTTGTTCAATCAAAATTAAGTCAAAAAATGCGAATGAAGCAAATGCATGGGAACAAAGCGACATTACGCCGCAGGTTGCCGTTAAACCTTTCTATAATAATATCTGGGCAATCGGTGCAGGGGTAAATGTGAAGGTTGGGAAAAATGATACGGCAGCGCCTGTAATCAGTGTTAATTACCCCGAAACTAAATATATTTCTCCCAATAGTGACGGCGTACAGGATGTACTCGAAATTCCGTTATCCATAACTGATGAACGCTATGTGATGTCATGGGAGTGTGCGTTTGAGAACGAAAAAGGGGAACGTGTCCGTACAATCACGAATAAGGAAGCACGTCCTCAGTTGAGTGGAAAATCTTTTTGGAAACTTTTAACAAAAGCAAAATCCGGAGTTGAACTGCCGGAGACGCTGCGCTGGGACGGTATGCTTGATTCCGGTTCGGTAGCACCCGACGGAACCTACTATTTTACTATTACAGCTGCGGATGATAACAATAACACGGCGAAGAGTGAGCGGTACGCCGTAGTGGTCGATAATACGCCTCCGGTGATTACCGTTACACCTCCAACCGGTCAAAATGCATTGATTTTCAGTCCCGACGGGGATGGAAACAAGGATACATTCCTTATCAAACAGAGCGGTTCCGTTGAAGATAAATGGACGGCAACCTTTGCCGACACCGATAACCGTGTTGTACGTACTGTCGAGACCGTAAAAGCTGCTCCCTCCGACTTTGTGTGGGATGGCAAGAACAATGCAGGTGAGTTTGTTCCTGATGGCATTTACACCTATAAAATTGCCGCTACCGACCGTGCGGGAAACAGCGCATCGCAGTCGGTTCCCAATATTATTGTAGACACTATTAAGCCTTCGGTCGGTATTTCGATTAGTACCAATGCCTTTTCTCCGAATGGGGACGGCGTGAAGGATACTATTACACTATCGCCTACAATTCCGGTACAGACCGGCTTGCAGGAATGGAAAATCGATATACAAAATGCAAAAGGCGCAACGGTACACACGATAACCGATAGCCGTATCGGGGCAATCATCTTTGACGGGAAGGATAAAAACGGAAAAGTATTACCGGAAGGTGATTACAAAGCAAAGCTTTCCGCCCGTTATATAAACGGATATGCACCGGCTGAAACCTCTCCGGTTTTCACCCTTAATGTTACCGCCCCTAAGGCAACGGTAAAAGCTTCAACTGATATTTTCTCACCTGATGGAGATGGAAAGCTTGATACGGTTACCTTTACTCAGCAAGTGAATGCAGGCGATTCTTGGACTGCCGAAATTTATACCCTTGACGATGCGGGAAATATGACCGGTAAGCCGGTACGCAGCTTTGCGATTACAAAAGATAATGCTGCGAATTTTGCGTGGGACGGACGGAATGACACCGGCGCTTTACTTGCGGACGGAAAATATGCCTATCGCTTAGTAGGTAAAAATGATGCCGGTAATACCGGATATTCGGTACCCGTTCCGGTTGAGCTGAATACCGAAAAAGCCAATATCATTTTATCTGCAAATATGCTGGCATTTTCTCCCAACAAAGACGGTGTGCAGGATACCATCGTATTTTCACCTAAACTGAGATCGAATACCGCTGCCGCCTCCTATATCTTCGGCATTTACGATAAAACAGGCGCTGCCGTAAAAACACTTTCAGGAAACGGAATGCCGCCTGCTTCAATCAGCTGGGATGGTATCGCAGATGCAGGAGATGCAAAAGGCCGGCTTTGTGCAGACGGTTCGTACTCCGCTGCTATCGATGTGACGCTTACGAATGGACAGACGACTAAATCGGCAATCCCTGAAATTATCCTCGATACAAAGCATCCTGAAGTGGAGATTTCTGCGCCTTATTTGGCGTTCTCGACTGATAGCGCGGCAAAACGCCCGAATTTACCCGTAACACAAAAAGCTTCTGCAGAAAATCTTTGGACTGGCAGTTTGACCGCTTCCGGAAATAGGGAAGTGCGGAACTTTACCTGGGAAGGGCAGGCAGCCGATTTTGTATGGGATGGAACCGATGCTTCGGGAAATAAAGTTCCCGATGGGACGTACCGCTATACTATTTTTGCTCAAGACCCCGCCGGTAACAGAACAATCAAGTCGCTTGACAATATCGTGGTTGACTCTCGCGTTCCGAAGGCATATATCACTGCGGAATTACCTGCATTCTCACCCAATGGTGACGGAGTAAAGGATACCCAGAATTTAACCCTTCATACAACGTTGAAAGACGGGCTTGCTTCATGGTCGGTTGTAGTAAAACCGGCGGATAACAGCACCTCCGTGCCGGTAAAGACGTGGTCATCGGAAAAGGGCGATACGCTTACTTCTTCCATTCAATGGGACGGTAAATCCGACGCAGGCAGGGTTGCATCCGGTACCTTTGTTGCAGAGCTTTCTCTCCGGTATACGAAAGGCGATGAGCTGGTAGTCAGCACCGCTCCGTTTGTTTCTTCGACAAAAGCCCCGGAGCTTGGCGTTACCATGGCGCCCAAGTATTTCAGTCCGGACAATGACGGTAACGAAGATGAGCTTTTTATTAACTTGTCTGCAAAGTCGGATACGCCCTTAAAACAGTGGTCATTTGAAATCCGCGAACCGGAAGATACCGGCAATAAGCTGTTCTGGAGTACCGGCGGAAAGAATAGAATAACCGAGCAAATTATCTGGGACGGACGTTCGTTACGAGGTGAAACCGTACAATCGGCTACCGACTATCCGTATACCTTTGCCGCAACCGATGAAGTCGGATTAACCTCCGTTATAAAAGGCTATATTCCGATTGATGTGTTGGTTATCCGCGATGGCGATAAATTAAAGATTGCAGTTCCTTCTATTATCTTTAGAAAAAATGCAGCCGATTTTAATGAGCTTGAGCAAAATGTCGTTGATCGGAACGTTAAGGTATTAACCCGTATCGCGGAAATTTTGAATAAATTCCCCGAATATAAGGTACAGATTGAAGGGCATGCAAATAATACGAGCGGAACGGAACGTGAAGAAAGAGAAGATCTTATCCCGCTTTCAGGTGCGCGCGCCGATGCCGTCCGTAGATTCCTGATAGAAAAAGGTGTAGCGCGGGGCAGACTGTCGTCAGTCGGTATCGGCGGTACAAAACCGATTGCATCGTTTTCGGATCGGGATAACTGGTGGAAAAACCGCCGCGTTGAATTTATTCTGATTAAGTAATACGTCAACAGCAGCCTCTAAAAACTACGGTTTTTAGAGGCCTTGAAATGCAGTTTCTGTTGGGGATGGCGAAAAAGCGAGCGGCTTTTGAGCTTTTCCCGGCAGCTTGAGAAATCCGCAGGCGGCGCCGCTGTTTGCGGATTTTTTTTAACCGGTTGTCAAATTTATAGGAACGAATAATGACAAAAAAAACACCTAACCTAATCGGACTGGTTGGGCAGTCCTGTGCGGGGAAAAACATGGTTGCCGATTTCCTTGAAGAAAAAGGCTATGCTGTTATCGATGCTGATAAGGTTGCACATACGGTTCTGCAAGAACAAAGCGATGCGGTGATAGCACGGTTTTCTCCTTATGCCGAAAAACAAGGGCTACGGTTACGGGCGCAGGACGGGGCATTGGATAGAAAGGCGTTGAGCGTTCTGCTTTTCTCGGATTCTGCTTTATTAGCGGAACATGAGGCTTTTATTCTCCCGAAAATTGAAGCGCGTATCCGAAGCCTTATTAACACAGCTGTAATCGAACAGCCGAACCGGCCGATTGTTCTTAACGCACCGACACTACATAAAACCTCCCTAACGCCGGAGTGCTCGTTTATTCTGTATATTAAGGCTCCGTTTTTTATCAGGCTTATCCGAGGCAAAAAACGGGATAATATTCCGCTCTGCCGGTTGATTGCCCGTTTTTTACAGCAAAAAGATTTCTTTGCTCAATACCTTTTGCAAAATGCCGATATTGTAAGCGTAGTAAACGCTCGTTCCGTGCAGTCTTTACGGAAAAAGATCGAGCGCGTACTGCGCGAAAAGGGTTTTTGAGGACAGCTATGGAACAAAAGAAAATTTTATGGGTTATCCTTTCGGTAAGCTTATTCGTATTGATTATTTTTGGTATTGCACTATTTTTATATTCACCGTCACGGAACAGCGCAACAGCACAGGCCGGCGGGGAAACGATTCCTTATGAAGCATCGGGAACTGCGCTGAATGTGGATCCGGATGCATGGGCACGCAATCCCGATAGGGTTTCCGGGCTGGATAGAAATGCACCCGCTGCTGCCGGAAATATTATCAATTTGAATAATTTGAATATCATTTCGACCGATGGACAGAACGGCCAAACAAACGGGATTGACGTTTCCGATTTAACCGTACAGGCAGGTGATGCCGATGTCTCCGGATTGCCGAAAGACTTGGCGGCACAAATCGGGATTGATACTGCGCCGGAACAGCGGGAAGAACAACCTGCCGCTGCAAAAAAAGAAGAAGCCCCTATCCAGCCGCAGACAGCTGCTGCGGTGCAAACTCAACCGAAACCGGCAGTAGAAAAAAAGCCCGCGCAAGCAAGCGCTTCGGTTACCGTTAAACCTAAGGCAAAAACGCCGGCTAAGCCTGCTGCGCCGCAGGTTCAGACCCTCTATTGGGTTCAGACCGCTTCGCTTGCAAGCAGGATTAACGCCGAACGCGCACGGGATAAACTTGCTGCGCAGCACATGAAGGTAGAGATTTTTACCAAAGAGACCTCTTCCGGATTAACGCATCGTGTAAGAGTTGGCCCCTTTACCAATAACACCGAAGCAAAGTATTGGCTGAATAGCATCAAAAAAATTGAAGGTTTTGAAAAAAGCTATGTTACGGAAGAAAAGGTAAAGACGAATAATTAAACATCTAAATTTAAGGAAACTGTCCAAAAATTGAAGTTTTTGGATAGCCTCTAAGCCAGGAAAGGGAGCCGCTTTTTTACCGGCTCCCTTTTTTTATATCAAAACTACTTCTTGTTTTTGCATAGATAACATGGTATATTCTATAAAATATTAAATAGCACCATTGTTCTAAACCGTCATGATTTTTGGCAGTATCCTGCCTGTAAAGTAAGGGGGAAAAGATGTCTTATCATAAATATAGCAAATATCCTATGTGTATCAGTATACTTATTGCTTTGGCTTTTACCGCCGCCTGTGGTTTACAGCCTTTTTCAAGCGTTAGAATAAAGGCAAACCCGACGGTTTATGTACCGCTGGGCGAAAAAAGTATTACTGAAGCTGAAGTATTCACAAAACTTGAAGAAACGCTGCAAAAGAACAATAAAAACATCCGGCTGTACCGGTATCAGCCTTCCGGAGGGGATGATAAACTCCGCTATTTAGTGCATTATCCGCTCCAAACATTAGAGCTTGATATAAGCAAGTATTTCAATGGGGATCCGCTGGGAAACGGCGGATCGGGAGACACCAATCTTCTTTCAAGAAAGTTTGATACGGAAATTTCCATCCCTAAAATAAATGAAAGTAAAAGTTTTAAAATAAATGCAGCGGATATTAACCAAAAACTTTTGGAAAAGTTTAATACCGATACACCTTTGTTCGTTTCAGTGCCCGCAATTTCAGGTGAGCATACTCTTCCGCCCGTTAATATTGAGTTTCATGGTTTCGAAAAAATAACGTTCGGTTCCGGATCGTATTTGGAAATTTCAACATCACCAAACTCGGGATCTTATACTATTACAAAAGCCAAAATGGAAAGTAACGAATGTTCCATTCCCGGAGATATAACAGGGCACAATGTACGGTTCCTGTTGGATAATAAAACAATAGGCAATAACATAAGCCTTACATTGACGGTAAAAGATGTGTCGGGCGTGGGGAATCTTACAGTCAATCGTACCTTGTATGGAATGATCATACGAGCAACCGGAGTAACTGCTAATCCGGAGATCACACCGGCGTCGGGAACGGTTGATATTCCGCTGCCGGAAGATTTCCGCAGTGCAACTATCGGAGAGGGGAAATTTAAACTGTCGATGGATATGCCTGCCGATTGGACGGGTATAACGATAGAAGAACAAACCAAAATAACACAGGCGGTGTCCGGTGGGCTCGCGATTAATCCGGGCAGCTTTCAGCCGTTAAACACTCCCGTTTCTCTTGCCGGAAAAACATTGAATAATCAACGGACATTGACCTATGAACCTAAGCTTAAAGTAAAGCTTGATAGTGCAACCTATACATATCAGGAGAATCTGTCTGTCAAATTTAATTTTTCCATAGATAAATTTGCTGCAATTACGATGACAAATAAAGCCGATTTTAATAAACCGCAATCAGAACCTGTTCCGGATGGAATAAAAGGCTGGGTTAAAAACATAGAATTTAATACGGCTTCTGTCAAAATAAAACTTAAGAACGGTTTACCTGCAGGAAATGATATAAACATTAGGCTTTCTTCCGATTGCTTTAAAATAACTCCCGCAGTGACAAAGACATTTGCTTACGGCGAAACTGAACAAGCGTATGACTGTAATAACGGAAATGCTTTTGTTTTGGATATTGAGACTCTGGATAATTTTGATTTAACAACAGCTGTACTTTTACCGGGGTATAATGAACACGATAACACCTTTACCTTGAATAATATACGTACGGATAGCAAAATAGAATTTTCCGGTGCCGTTCAGTTTAACTTTGATTGGAAAAAAATTATTTTAAAGGCAAAAGCTGATCAAAACATTTCTTTCCCACAGACGGGAAAGATGGACTTATCCGAGCTGACTTCAAAATTGAAAACAGCAGGTATACAACTGGAAGAAATCCCTGCGTATTTTTATGCGGGCTCCGATTCGGGGCTGCTTGGAAGTACAAAAATGAGTGTAAAATTAACGGCAACGTATATTAAGACGGGAGAGACGACTGATACACCGGCAGTCTTGGTAGACAAGAGTAATATTACCTTAAAAGCACTTCCTGCCGGAACATTCCCTTCGGATAAAATATTTACGGGCACTATTCCGAAGGCTATGCTTTCTATAAAGCATGGAGAGTCTGGTATTGAAAAAACCTTGGCGGGTATTATGAACGACTATCCGAAGGATTTGCAACTTACCTGTACGCTTAATATGATGGAGGGAATCGTTATTAACCGTGCGGATTATAATAATCTCAAAGATAAAAAGCCAAAGGTAAGTATCGATCTTGTTTTGGATGTGCCGGTAGGCTTTAAAGTAGGGTCGGAACAAACACCTTCATTGATGGATATGTTCGGTATAAATATGTCCGGCGCCGATTTATTCGGCAGGCGCAGTGCTCATGATAAACCTTTCGGCCTTGATGATCAGTTTCAGATTTTAGATTCATTACGGTCAATTCAGGTACGTATTAACTTAAAAAATGATTTGAGCGGTCCTGTGCCTAAATGTATATTGCGATTCAAAGACGGTTCCGGCAATGCTATTAAGGGTGAATCTAACAAACCCATTAAAAAAGAAATAGCAGCGGCTGCAGGAGAGTCGACGGTAACGCTCACTTCTTTAGAATTGAAAAAGCTTCTCGAAAAGTATCCCGTTTCGCCGGAGTTGGTGTTGGAACTACAGCCAGGCTCATATTCGCTTAAGCGTGATTTTAAACTGGGTGCATCACTTTCTGTTTCAGCCGAAACGGGTATCGATTATTCGATGAAAGTGAACTAATTACCGGAATATCCCGAGGAAAGTAAAATGAAAAAAAATGGTTTATTGTATTATATATCGTCCTAGGTCTTGTTACAGCGTTTGGACAGGATGCGGTAGGTACGAGTACCGATTCTGAAGTAGTAACCGAACAGGCAGCCCCAGCCGGCAGCCTTAAAACCGATGAGATAGCGGCAGAATCTCCCCAAGAAAATGCGGCTGCTCTACCCGAAAGCGAAGCTGCTGCTGCCGTTTCTGCTGCTGATGACGGCGGTACCGCACTGCCTGCGGCTGCCGAAAACGTTTCTGCCGCGCCTGCCGCTCATACGGATGCCGGAGTGACTGAATCCCCGGCTTCGCCGGCTCCAAACGCAAATGCTAAAGACGAATCTTCCGGCACCGGAATTGCTCCAGAACAGAACAATAAAGCTCAAGAGCAGAAAGATGTATCACAGTCGGTTGAAATGAATGAACCGGCACAGCAGACTAAGAAGGTTCGTCCGTTCTCTCTGCATACGGGATTTGTTGTTTCGGCTACCGCTGCCAATAATATGGTTTCTGTGTTGGATTTTTTTCGGCCTGAATTGGTTATCGACCTTAATCAACTTTCAAACGATACGATGAAATCGGGCATACATGTAGGTGCTCTTTTGGATGTTGACACATTTTTCCGGTTTACCGTATTGGAAAAACATACGGTAAAGTTTTCTATTACTGCTAATGGGGATGTATGGGGAAATTTGCCGAAGAGTTTGCTTGATCTTGCGGCTAACGGCAACCCGGCGATTGCAACCGGTCAGACAATTAATGGTACTTTGAATGCAAAGATCAATGTGTTCGCTGATGCCGGACTAATGTATCAGTTTAATAATCCAACTTACGGTTTTTCAGCACGGGTTGCATATTTTGCACCTGTCGCATATATGGAAAATCCCAGCGGAACATATAGTCTGTCTCCGCATATGACAGGCGGTGTGGTTGATGGTATTACACTGAAAGCTCAAGGTACTGCAAATATTTATGGGTATCTACCGGATTATTTAGCCAATAGAAATTTTTCTATACTTGAGGTTTTAAAAAACGGCGGTGTTGATTTAAGTTTAACCGGTGTATTCCGTCCAACAGGTTGGGTCGCGATTACGGGCGGTATCGACTACTTACCGATTATGCCGATCGTAACGACGAAAGGTATGCAGGCTGCATTTAACTATGACGGTTCTGTGACTAACCTTTTAGACGGTATTACGAGTGGGGGTACTTCCTTTTTCAACCAAACTACAACGACGAGCTTTTCCGGTACCTTGGCTGAAAAGAAAATTATGCGCCCGTGTAAGGTAAGTATCGGTGCCGATTTTAAGCCGTTCCAAAATGATTACTTGATTTTATCGCCGTTCCTTGCTTTTCCGATTCTTAATGCAAATCCGTATTATGTAGACGGAGGGCTTAAAATTGAAAGCCGTTTTGCAAAGGTTCTCGGCGTATATTTGGATAGCCGATATGTCGAACGGATGTGGAAGCATGAGTTTTGTCTTTTTATAGATTCACGCTGGTTTACGTTTAACCTTGCTGCATCCGTTGCCTCGCAGGATTTCAAGCGGGCATTTACAACGCTGTCCGGTCTGGGGATAAAGTTTGGTATTGGTTTCGGTTTCTAGGATGATCTTTTGAAAATATGCTGCGCATCTGCGTTGTCGCTTAACAAAAAACAGTCCTTGACGTACAACAAGTACGCCTGTGGGTGTTTTTTGTACGCTCCTAGCATCTGCACCGCCTCTTTTCAAAAGCGATGACAGGGGTGATACCCTTTTCATTGCAGCGTATAAATTAATCCTCAACGTATCATTTCCGACAAGGATGTCGGTCGTTCCACATAGCAGCAAGTTTTTCGTGAGAAAAACTTGTTGTTGAGAAGCGTACACGGGTGTACGCTTCTCAACAAGCTATTTTCAAAAGGCTAACGGAAAGCTAAATCCGTGTGTACCCTAATGCGTTTACCCTGTAAAAACCGATTGAATTTTTTTTAAAAATATGTAAACTATTGCTCAAATTTATTCCGACATGAGGGGGCGGGTATGATATACTCCGGGTCTGCGAATTTGGCAATTCTGGCGTGTCCGGGCGGCGAGCACTTTGCCGATGCGGTAATACAACATTTAAAGCATATTTATATAGAAAAATTTAATAGAAAAATAGATAAGTTAATAAAACGGTATAATTTACAAAAAGAAAACCTTATCCGAGATATCAATTTTTATAACGACCTTCTTTCTTCCGGTTTACATGAAAATAACGAAATTGAAAAAATCCGTATTCCTCGATTTAAAGTGAATGCCCGTTTTACCTATTTTATGAACGGCGAATTTAAAACGGAAATACTGGAATGTATCCGCGGAAAGAACGTCTTTATTTTTCAGGACGTAGAAAATCATTATCCGCTCTGGGTAAATGAAGGTAAAAACCAGCATGTTTTTTCGGTGAATGATCACCTTATGTCGATGATGGTCAGTATCGATGCTGTTCGGTATGCCGGAGCTGCGCATATTACGCTTGTAGTTCCTGTGTATCCGTATAGCCGCCAGCATAAAAAGAAGGGGCGCGAAGGATTAACTGCCAGTATGTTGGGGCATTTTTACGAAACGCTCGGTGTTGACCAAATTATTACGTTGGATATCCATTCCCGCGAGATTGAAAATGCCTTTCATACTGCCCGTATCGAAAATCTCCACGCAAGTTATCAGATTATTCGCGAGCTGATAAAAATTGAAAACCTTGCCGATCCCAATGCCGAGCTTGTTATTGTTGCTCCGGATAGTGGGGCGGTAGACCGGAATAAATTCTATTCCAGCGGCCTAAAAAAACCGCTCGCGATGATTTACAAAGAGCGCGATTATTCCGTTGTTACGCAGAATGCAAAGCAATCCAATATTGTCAATATCAATTTATTAGGTGATGTAAACGGCAAAACCGCCTTCCTTGCCGATGATATGCTCGGTACAGGCGGAACCCTGTTAAAGGCAATGGAATTCCTGAAAAGCAAGGGCGCAAAAAAAGTTATTGCAGCTGTGAGTTTGCCGTTTTTTACCGGCGATGCAATTCAGCTTTTTGATGAAGCATATAAAAAAGGACATTTTTATCGCATCATCGGTACCAATGCAGTATACCACGAAGAGTTGCTTAAGAAGGAATGGTATATTTCAACTGACGTTTCAAGATTATTTGCGCAGGCTATTTCGCGGCTGCATCATAATCAGTCTTTGAGCGGTTTATTGGATAATAGAGATATTATCGAACGGATGCTGCACGCAGCAGATCCGAATGCACAGAGTAAAACGGATAACAAACAAGATTAAGCAAAATCGGGGTTGATATGGATGTAAAACAATCAGCAGAGATGAGTGCTGTTATGCCCAAGAGATCGTTATTTTCTCATCAGGCGGCATGGATAAAGCCCGTTATCATTTTTATTATGATGCTGATACTGCTTATCCCTCTCGCGTTTATCCGTTCACTTGTCAACGATCGGGAAGGATACCGGCGGACTGCCGAAGCATCCATCATGGAACCTGCAGGAGGGGAGCCTGTTATTGAAGGACTCGTCCTTGCTGTGCCGTATGACGAATTTATCGAATATACGGATTCTTCCGGAAAGGTTGTTCAAAAGGGAAAAAAACAGACTATATTCTCACGGTTCCGGAAACATATAATCTGGTAACGCAGATTAATCCTTATCGACTTTCGCGGGGGATATTTACCGTCCCTGTTTTTAACGGCGATCTTGCAGTAACCGCCTCATTCTCAGGTTTTCAATTTCGCCAATTCAATATCGCGGAAAAAAACATCCGCTATAAAGATGCGGTACTTATTCTTGGGATAAAAGATAAAAAGACGTTAACTGCCTATCCTACGTTTTATGGGAACGGTAAACCGCTGCTCGAAGCGTTGACGGCTCCTACCGGGGCATCTCCGTTCCGCAATGCCGTGTATTACATGGTTCCGGAAGATATTGTGCGTTCCGGTTTTGCGATAGAAGGTTCTGTTTCGATACAAGGGGGTAAAAGCCTTTGTATCGTACCGCTTGCTGCGGACAACAGTTTCGCCGTACAGTCAACATGGTCTGCTCCCAGCTTTGCGGGGGGATGGCTGCCGAAAAACCGTACACTCGACAATTCGGGCTTTTCCGCCGACTGGCGTATTTCCGGTTTAAGTACGGTATTTCCCCGCAGTTGGAAAGCGCAGGATTTCAGTATATCCAAAGATACGGATGTGTACGATGAATATGACGGCTATGCGGCGAAAGCTTCTTCAAGCCTCCGCAGTTCGCCCGAAACGGTAAAAATCGGTTTTATTACACCCGTTAATCATTATTCGCAAGTAAAGCGCTGTATTACTTATGCACTTCTTTTTTTGGCGGTTCCGTTTCTAGCGATATTTGTATGTGAATTATGGAGTGCAGCGCGGATTCATCCCATCCAGTATTTTCTTATCGGGATTGCTGACGTTTTATTTTACTTGCTGTTATTGTCTTTTTCCGAACACGTTTCGTTTAATCTCAGCTATTTGATTGCGACGGCAGGTGTGTGTACCGTTGTCGGATTCTATACCGCTGCAATTTTTAAGCAAATTCGTTGGGGAATCTTGTTAACGGCGGTGCAAGCGGTGTCCTATTTTTTATTGTTCGGCATATTGCAATCGGAAGATTATGCACTGCTTATCGGCAGTATCGGTATTTTCTGTGTTGTTGCACTGTTGATGTTCCTTACTCGGCGGGTTGATTGGTATAGTACCCGTTTTGCCTCTGTACATACTCGTTCGGAAGTTGATGACGGCGATATAAACCAAATACTTACAAACGACGAATCTTTCTCCGGCGGCGTTCAATAGGTTCATGCATTACGGTATTTTCTGTGCCGATATCGGCACGTCGTCGCTAAAGGCGGCGTTTATTACCGAGGACGGAACAGTACTCAAGTTTATACGCTTGTTGTTCCCTCAACCTGTTCAGGCGGTAGACTGGGTGCAGGCCTTTTTTGCTGCATGGCATACCTTACCCGCTGATTATGTGATAGAAGCTATTTGTGTTTCCGGAAATGGTCCTTCGCTTGTTGCCGTACCTCAAAACTGCCCTATGCCGGAAGTAAGCATAAACTCTCCCGGACGCGTACCCAAGATACATATCAACGCCGCTACACCTTTGTCTGCCGTATCTTTACTCTCCACTGTTCCCCCCGATGATGTTATTAACGGTATTATTGACGCGGCTAAAAACGATACCTTGTTTTTATGGAATGAACCGGTACCGCAAGGGCTTACCATATCGGGGCAGCGGGGGGCTACCGTACCGGAGCTGCAAAAGGGAACTGCATCTATCCCGCCGGCGGGAGCCTCTCTTTTTTTGCCGCGGATTGCGGCTTTCCGTGCAAAATATCCTGATGTATTCGATAGCGCCGCCCTGCTTTTCTCCGGGCCGGAATATGTTTCCTACCTTTTAACCGGCACGGCGGTAACCAGCCTCCCTGATCCGCGCTACGAGGCGGCATATTGGAGCAAAGAAGAACTGTTCCGGTTTGCGGAAGTATTACATATCGATACGGAAAGACTAGCCGGTTTGCTGCCGCCTTTCGCAGCCGCCGGTACGGTAATCGGACGCTTTTGCGGTATTCCGGTTATTGCCGGTGTACCTGATTTTATCGCGGCGCTTATCGGGACGGGGACGTTGACGGCTGGTACGGCTTGCGACCGTGCCGGTTCAAGCGAAGGCATTAACGTCTGTATCTCACAGCCGCGCCGTGCCGAAAAAACGCTGCTGTTGCCGTCGGTTATGCCCGATTTGTGGAATCTGTCATCCGTTATTCCATCTTCCGGCGCAGCGTTTTCCTCGTTTCTGGTGTCTCACGGTTTTTTAGGAAACGATTATATCGCTGCGATGGAACGGATTGCGGAAGAGCCGTTCGTTGCTTCCGGTGCATATCCCGCGACCTTTGAGGGGCAGGGGCGTGCCTTTGTAGAGGATCTTGCGTTCCGTATTAGGCACGGCTGTGATTTACTGGAACAAGTTTCCGGGTTTCATCCCGTGTATACCTTGTCCGGCGGACAAGCGCATAATGCTATCTGGTGCCAAATGAAAGCCGATATGACCGGTAGAACTTTTGCACTCCCTGCTTTTGCCGACGGAGAATTGATCGGTGATGCGGCGTTGGCGCTCTACGGCCTCGGCAGGGGAGACACCCTTGCCGCTATCGCACAGCAGCTTATCCGCATCAAACGGTACTACGAACCGGAACCGGCTGTCGCTCATCGGTATACGGAAAAATACTCGCGGTGTTAATCCTGCTGTTTTAAAATTCCCTTGTTGTAGGCGCTAATCAGCATTTCCAAGTTTTGGATTTTTTCCTTCATGTCGGCGCCGGTGTCGGTATCCGCAACCCGCTTTCGTTCAACTAAGGTCTCAATCACCTCTTTGGTTGATTCGATGTCGAAGCCTTCGCGTAAAACTTTGTCAACGGACTCAAACGGATGGTGGCTTATCAGCGTCATTCCATAAGAGTTATATGTCAGCGTGTAGCCTGCAATGCCGGTAGTCTTTTGATAGGCTTTGGAAAATCCGCCGTCAATAACCAAGAGCTTGCCGCCTGCTTTAATCGGGCTTTCCCCTTTTGCGACTTTAACCGGCGTGTGTCCATTGACGATATGAGCGTTGCCACTTAATCCGAACTCCTTGAGTATCCGTGCGGCAAGCGTACCGTCATCCCGTTCCATTAGCTTATAATACGGCGAGGACGGCTCCTTATGCGTTGCCTTATCATCGATAAAGTAGCGTTCAAAGGTCGTCATCTTCGTTTTGCCGAACAGCGTTGAATCCTGATTGCACCATAAGAACCAGAGAAAATCCGCATTCTGCCCGGAGAAATAGGCTTCTCGCGCCATCTGGTCGTATTTATCCATCAAACTTTTGCCGTAATATACGGCGCCGTCTATCTCTTTCTCCTTAAAGCTGCCGTCCTCGTTCAGCAACAGGCAGGCATGAAAGAGCAGGTTGTTGTTGTAGCGCCGGTACATACTCCCCTTTGCATACAAAAAACGTACATGCTGCTTGAGTTTTTCACTTCCGACAAATGTATTGGTGAGTGTATCGATAAGGTACTGTTCTTCGTCGGTAAGCGCTGTTTGATGTGCGGGATCGATGGTGGGGAATGAGGTATCGTTTAGGGTATAGGTCTTCCCTTCAATTTCGATGGTGCCTGCCGCAGGATTAAGAGTCCGCAAAAGTTTCCGGTGTTCCATATTATACGATGGATGCTGCTCGATGATGTTTTCTTCAAGTTTGAATTGTATGATGCTGATTGCCTTATGCATTTTTGCCAGCAGTTCCGCATCGACATCGAAGGGCTTTTTTTCGTTTATTTTCGGCATAAACTGCGTACACGGATCGTCCTTATACACGTGTTGTGCAAAACTCACCAACGGCAAGAGGCTAATTCCATATCCATCCTCGATAGCGTCGATGTTGGAATAGCGGAGCGCAATCCGTACTGCAGTTGCAACACATGCACGGCATCCCGCAGCAGCCCCCATCCAGAGGATATCGTGATTGCCCCACTGGATATCAAGGCTATTCTGTGCCATCAGTGTATCCATCACTTTATGCGGGGACGGGCCGCGGTCAAAAATATCGCCGATAATATGCAGGTGATCGATGGTACATTTTTTTATCACTTCGGATAGCTCGATGATGAATAAATCCGCACGTCCGTATTCCACAAGGCTTTTGATAATTTCGCTGTAATAATCCTTCTTGTTAAAGCGGTGTTCATCCTCCTGCAGCAGCTCTTCCATTATATAAGCAAAACTCTTCGGCAGCAGTTTCCTCACCTTTGACCGCGTATACTTTGATGCTGTTGCCCTCGCCACCCGTACCAGCCGGTAAATGGTTAATTCGTACCAGTTTGTAATATTGGCCTTTTTTTCCGCTTTGATCAGTTCGAGCTTTTCTTTGGGATAGTAGATGAGCGTGGTTAATTCTTCCAGATCGTCGGTACTGACCGTTGAGCTGAGTTCTTCAGACACTTTCCGCCGGATAGCGCCTGAAGCATTTTGCATCACATGATTAAACGCTTCCGCTTCTCCGTGAATATCCGTCAAAAAATGCTCGGTTCCTTTGGGTAAATTCAGGATAGCTTTCAGATTGACCACTTCTTCAACTGCGGCGGTAACATTGGGAAACAAGCGGGAGAGTAAATCCAAATACTTTATATTTTGCTGTAAGGTTTCTGCGGGTACGTTTTTCATATAGTTTTCCTTTATAGGGAGGCTTTAAAAAGATGATGAATTTTAAAAGCTTCTTTAATATACGGTAATACGCATACGTCGTTTTGTCAAATGAAATGATATTAATTGTATTGATTGCTATTCCCCTCTATCTAAGTTTACGTTTTTGGTCTATGATAATCCCAGTTGACTAGGAGGATTGAGATGAAATGTTCACCGCTTAATCAGGCTTTATGCGGAACTGCCGTACCGGTTTCCGCTTTGTACAGTCAAAAAAGTTGCGGCGTCGGCGAATTTTCCGACCTCATTCCTTTTGCAGACTTTTGCAAAAAAGTAGGACTGCGCATTATTCAGCTTTTACCCGTCAATGATACAGGTACCGACAGTTCCCCATATAATGCTCTTTCAGCGTTTGCATTGCATCCGCTCTACATCTGTTTGGATGATATACCGGAAGCACATAGCTTCAAGGCTGAGATTAAAAAAATACGCGCTGCTTTTGAACCGCACACGCCGGTAGAGCGTTTTCGGTACCGAGATATACTTCATGAAAAAAATGTACTGCTGCACGCCGTATTTAATAAGGCTGAATCACAGATTATTGCGGATTCTCAGACCGGTGAGCTTGCGGAATGGATACAGGTAAATCCGTGGATAACCGAATACGCAGTGTTTAAGAATATTAAGCGGCAAAACTATTATGCTTCGTGGAAGGATTGGAAAGAATGTGCCGGTATGCGTTCTCCTTCAACGGCAAAAATCACTGCTGCATGGAACGATCCTGTTTTGAAACGGGAGCATCTGTTCTATGCATGGGTACAAATGCATCTGCATAAGCAACTGTTAAAAGCCGTTACCTACTGTGCCGATAACGGGATTTCGGTAAAAGGCGATATCCCGATTTTGATGAACGAGGATTCGGTAGAAGTGTGGGCGCACCTCGAATATTTCCGCAGTGATCTTCGTGCCGGCAGTCCTCCTGATGGGGATAATCCTACGGGACAAAATTGGGGTTTCCCTATTTACAACTGGGTAAATTTGAAAGCGACCGGCTACCGTTGGTGGAAAGAACGGCTTCGCCATGCATCGCAGTATTACCATGCGTACCGGCTTGATCATATCTTAGGCTTTTTTAGAATTTGGGCTATCACCGAAGGTGAAACGACAGGGCTTTTAGGCAAGCCTATTCCTTATGCGGAAATAACGATAGAGGATTTGAAAAAGGCAGGCTTTTCGGAAAGCCGTATCCGCTGGATGGCAGAGCCGCATATCAATACGGATATCGTTCAAGATGCAGTCAACGGCGACTATCTGTATTCGCACGGTCTGTTGCGTAAAGTTGCGGATAGAATCGGTACTGAGGAGCTATGGCTTTTTAGAGCAGAAATACAAAGTGAGGCAGATATTCATCGGTGTGGCCTTCCTCCAAAAGCGGAAACAGCTTTGAGGCAAAAATGGGCTGACCGTATGTTGGTAAAAGCCGGAAAAGATTTACATGGCGCTGCCGTGTATACTGCGGCATATCTGTACCGGAACAGCACCGCGTGGAGAACGTTGTCCGATGATGAACAGCGGTTATTTTCATTATTGCTGGATGAAAAAGAGGCGCTGCAGAATCAACTGTGGGCTGCGCAGGCGGGAGATATTTTGTCGGAATTGTGCGGTTCTGTTGATATGCAGCCTTGTGCTGAAGATTTGGGTGCGAAACCTGCCGCGTTGCCGGAGGTTCTTGAAAAATTGCATATCTTGAGCTTGCGGGTATTTCGCTGGGAACGTGAATGGAAAAAAAATGGAGCGCCTTTTATCCCGCTGCAAGATTATCCGAAAGCAGCGGTTGCGGTAACTTCCGTGCACGATTCTTCCACACTGCGGGAATGGTGGGAGCAAGAATTGTCTTATGCGGACATGCTTTCATTCTTTGATGCGTTACATATTGGCGGCAAGATGCAGAAAGCGCTTTGTCCTATTGAAGGGGAAAAACCTGCCTACACGGCGGACTTAGCTGTGGCGTTATTGAGCGCCTTTGTTAAAGTACCCTCGGTGTTTGCCCTCTTTCCTATACAAGATTGGTTGGGAGTCATAATCGACGAATTGCCGGAAAGTAAGGCGTGTGAGGAGCGGATTAACGTACCGGGTACTGTCAGCAAGTCGAACTGGACATATCGATTACCGCTCCCCATAGAAGCTTTGAGCAAGAATAAAGAATTGATAAAACGATTACGGAATATCACCTCATTACGGCATACCGAACTGACCGATTAAATTTAACGGTTTGATGATTCGGCAATGGTGAAAAAGAGGTTTATGAGAGGTTTACTATGCGTGTATTAGTTATCGGCGGGGCTGGGTATATCGGCAGTCATGTAGTAAAAGCAATGCTCGAAGCCGGCCATTCGGTTACGGTATTCGACAATTTATCGACGGGACAATTGTGCAATATTTTTCCGGGTACGGAGTTTATTGCAGGCGATACTCGTCACAGTGATGACATTGATGCGGCTTTTGCCCGCGGTTTTGACGGGGCTGTGTACCTTGCTGCATTTAAGGCGGTAGGGGAGTCGATGGCAGCCCCTGAAAAATATTCTATTAATAATATTTCGGCGACGATGAATATTTTAAATGCGGCGGTTAAACACGGTTGTCTCCGTTTTGTCTTTTCGTCCTCGGCAGCCGTTTACGGTTCCCCGGAATATCTTCCGATTGACGAAAAACACCCGAAGAATCCCGAAAGCTATTATGGGTTTACCAAGCTTAAAACCGAAGAATTTTTGCAATGGTACGACCGGTTAAAAGGACTCAAATTTGCATCGCTGCGGTATTTTAATGCAGCGGGCTACGATCCGAAGGGGGCTGTTAAGGGTCTTGAGCGGAATCCGCAGAACCTCCTGCCGATCATTATGGAGGTCGCAGCCGGTATGCGGAAGGAGCTTCAGATTTTCGGAAATGATTATCCGACACGCGACGGGACTTGTATCCGTGACTATGTCCATGTCAGCGACCTTGCGAAAGCTCATACCGATGCACTGCATTATATCGATAAGAAAAACAGTAGTCTTATCGTAAATCTCGGCAGCGAAGTTGGAATTACCGTCAGCGAAATGCTTACCGCCGCCCGCACTATTACCGGAAAGGCGATACCTGCGCGCTTTGTCGGCCGCCGTGCCGGAGACCCTGCCGAGCTTTATGCAACATCTCAGCATGCCCGTGAAACGATAGGCTGGAATCCTCAGTATTCTGATGTAAAAACTTTGATTGAATCAACGTGGGATATGTATAAAAATCTTTAAATACGGGGCAGCTCTTTTGCTTGTAAAGCAGAGAAAAATATAGCCATATATGAAAAGAAAACCTCTCAGAAGAATGCTTCCGAGAGGTTTTTAAATTAAGTTTGCAGAAAATTAAGAAAAGAACTTTTCAAGTTCGTTCATATCGGTAGTCTTTAACAAATCCTTCCCGTCTTCATCAAGTACGACAACCATCGGAGCTGCAGATACGCCATGTGCGCTCATAAAGCTTTTTCCTTCATCAGATGCAGCATCCATAACCTTCTTATCGACATCAGGCAGCCCATTGCAGTATGTCTTTAGTTTTTCACTTACATCGTCTCCTGCTGTTAATACATTTACAAGCATAAAACCTCCTCATGCTTTGTTAGTTTAAGTGCATTTGCTCCAGTCGTGTACACTATTCGGTTAAAATACGGATAATATCGGACTTGTCAGTTGCATTCAGTATTTCTTGCCGTTTTTCAGCACTCTTGAACAGCAGACTGACTTCTGCCAAGAATTGCAAGTGCGGTCCTGTTTTGTCAATCGGGGAAAGTGTCATAATAAAAATACGGCATGGCTCTTGATCCAGCGAATCAAAATCAACCGGATGATCCGAAATACCAATACAGGCAACAAGATCGCTAACCGAATCAGTTTTTCCGTGCGGGATTGCAATACCATGCTTCATTCCCGTAGACATTTTTCGTTCACGATCTAACACGCAGGCTCGGGCAACGGCTTTATCTTTTACTTTTCCTGCCTGAACAAGCATGTCAAGTAATTCATCAATAATTTCCTCTTTAGAGGTTCCTTTTAAATGGAGATTGACAGTTTCAGGTGTCAAAACGGTTTTCAAGTTCATATATTTAGTGTACGGGACTTTGTCGGAAAAGTCAAGGATTTTGTTTTGTATTTTTATATCTTGGCTCGCATCTAAAACATTCTCTTAAAAAGCACTTGCCCAATTTATCTAAAAACTATATACTCATACCGTTTTTGGGGAATTAGCTCAGTTGGTAGAGCGATTGGTTCGCAATCAATAGGTCAGGGGTTCGAATCCCCTATTCTCCATAGATTTTAATCCTTTTTGTATATAGACTTGTCAAACTATTGTTTTTTAGAGCCATGTTAAAGTCCTATGCGTGCAGTGTTGTCTTTTTAACAAGTTGAAAATTATAAATAAATATGAAAGCAAAAAATAAAGAAAAGATGCTTGACAGGAAGAAGTGATTTGTGCTAGTATCGCTGCCGTTGCATTTAATCCCTGCCGGGGGGGGGGGTGGGTGAGGAGCAGCAAAGAATAAAAACGTTTAGATTTATCAATTTCTTCTATATATATTAGTTATTAGTAAATAATTCATGTAGGAGTTTTTCCCAAGACGGTATGCGGCTTGGTATGTCGGTTGTGTGTCTATACGGCATGGCTTTGCGTGCCTGCTGAAATGTTGTTATTCTTTTGTGTTTTTTTTGGCTCAATTACAGCTAAAAAAATAAATAAAAAAAAGAAAAAGGTGCTTGACAAGATTGAAGGTTTTGTGATACATTCTTTTTCGCTTGCGGCGCTCTAAAGCAGGGCTCCGATTAAGCAAACTGGTCTTTGAAATTAAAGGGAAGGGAAAGAAGAAAAAAGCCAAAGAGCAAAATCTTTGGTAAGGAAATAAGCGTAGAACAAAGAATCAAGAGAAAGAGGGTGTGCAGGGCAATGAATAATTGCTTTGCGTTATTATTTTCTTTCTCTTAAAGGTCAACGTTCCTAAAATAAAAGAAACGGGACTTGCTTTCAAAATTATTGATATCAGACGCCCTTCGGGGTGTTTGAAATAAAATAATGGAGAGTTTGATCCTGGCTCAGAACGAACGCTGGCGGCGCGTCTTAAGCATGCAAGTCGAACGGCAAGAGAGAAGCTTGCTTCTCTCCTAGAGTGGCGGACTGGTGAGGAACACGTGGGTAATCTACCCTTAAGATGGGGATAGCTGCTAGAAATAGCAGGTAATACCGAATACACTCGGCATTTCACAAGAGATGTTGAGGAAAGGAAGCTACGGCTTCGCTTGAGGATGAGCTTGCGTCCCATTAGCTAGTTGGTGAGGTAAAGGCCCACCAAGGCGACGATGGGTATCCGGCCTGAGAGGGTGATCGGACACATTGGGACTGAGATACGGCCCAAACTCCTACGGGAGGCAGCAGCTAAGAATATTCCGCAATGGACGGAAGTCTGACGGAGCGACGCCGCGTGGATGAAGAAGGCTGAAAAGTTGTAAAATCCTTTTGTTGATGAAGAATAAGGGTGAGAGGGAATGCTCATCTGATGACGGTAATCGACGAATAAGCCCCGGCTAATTACGTGCCAGCAGCCGCGGTAACACGTAAGGGGCGAGCGTTGTTCGGAATTATTGGGCGTAAAGGGCATGTAGGCGGTTGTGTAAGCCTGGTGTGAAATCCTGGGGCTTAACCCCAGAATAGCATTGGGTACTGCACAACTTGAATTACGGAAGGGAAACTGGAATTCCAAGTGTAGGGGTGGAATCTGTAGATATTTGGAAGAACACCGGTGGCGAAGGCGGGTTTCTGGCCGATAATTGACGCTGAGATGCGAAAGTGTGGGGATCGAACAGGATTAGATACCCTGGTAGTCCACACTGTAAACGATGTACACTAGGTGTTGGGGCAAGAGCTTCAGTGCCAAAGCAAACGCGATAAGTGTACCGCCTGGGGAGTATGCCCGCAAGGGTGAAACTCAAAGGAATTGACGGGGGCCCGCACAAGCGGTGGAGCATGTGGTTTAATTCGATGGTACGCGAGGAACCTTACCTGGGTTTGACATCTAGTAGAAGGTCTTAGAGATAAGGCCGGGTAGCAATACCCTGCTAGACAGGTGCTGCATGGCTGTCGTCAGCTCGTGCCGTGAGGTGTTGGGTTAAGTCCCGCAACGAGCGCAACCCCTACTGCCAGTTACTAACAGGTAAAGCTTGAGGACTCTGGCGGAACTGCCGATGACAAATCGGAGGAAGGTGGGGATGACGTCAAGTCATCATGGCCCTTATGTCCAGGGCTACACACGTGCTACAATGGTTGCTACAAAGCGAAGCGAGACCGTAAGGTGGAGCAAACCGCAAAAAAGCAATCGTAGTTCGGATTGAAGTCTGAAACTCGACTTCATGAAGTTGGAATCGCTAGTAATCGCGCATCAGCACGGCGCGGTGAATACGTTCCCGGGCCTTGTACACACCGCCCGTCACACCATCCGAGTTGGGGGTACCCGAAGTCGCTTGTCTAACCTGCAAAGGAGGACGGTGCCGAAGGTACGCTTGGTAAGGAGGGTGAAGTCGTAACAAGGTAGCCGTACCGGAAGGTGCGGCTGGATCACCTCCTTTCTTAGAGAAAGGTATAATACTAAATGCTTTGTTGGTTGTACACAAAGCTTCCGCTTATCTCCTCTTCTTTCCCTCTCTTTTTTTATATTATTGGTTTGTAGTAAGGGGATATAGCTCAGCTGGCTAGAGCGGCGGCTTTGCAAGCCGTAGGTCAGGGGTTCGAATCCCCTTATCTCCAAAAATCGTACAGTATAAATAATTTTACTGTATGAAGAGATCTTTGAAAAGCTAGGGAAGGGAAAGAAAGACTACTTAAAGGTGAGTTGCTTTGTTAGAAAAGTGATTAACTGGAGAGTAGGAGAAAATAAGGTGAAGAGAAAAGTTCTTGACGGTTGTCGAATAGACGATTGTTTTAAGAAGAGAACATAATATGGTCAAGCGAAGAATAGGTTTATGGTGGATGTCTTGGAGCCAACCGGCGAAGAAGGCCGTGATAAGCTGCGAAAAGCTTCGGGGGAGGAGCACATATCCTTTGATCCGGAGATTGCCGAATGGGGTAACCCGATAGGAGAGATTCTATCATTACGCTCTTGAATAAAATAGAGAGGTAAAGCGATACTGAGTGAACTGAACCATCTAAGTAACTCAAGGAAAAGACATCAAAAGAGATTCCGAAAGTAGTGGCGAGCGAAATTGGAAGAGCCCAAACCCGTTAAACGGGGGTTGTAGGGCTGCACGGGCTTACGTACAGCAAGTGATAAAGTGAATGTATAGTAGAAAGGTTTTGGGAAAGCCTGACAGAGAGGGTGAAATCCCCGTATACGAAATGCATTCATCTTGCCGGTGCAGTACCTGAGTACGGCGGGACACGAGAAATCCTGTCGGAATCCGGGTCGACCACGATCCAAGGCTAAATACGAGTTGGCTACCGATAGCGGACAAGTACCGTGAGGGAAAGATGAAAAGAACCCCGGTGAGGGGAGTGAAATAGAACCTGAAACCATAAACCAACAAGATGTTACAGCCCTTTATGGGTGGTAGCGTGCCTTTTGTAGAATGAGCCTGCGAGTTACGGTATGCAGCGAGGTTAAGGAATAGAAGTTCCGGAGCCGGAGGGAAACCGAGTCTGAATAGGGCGAAGTAAAGTTGCATGTCGTAGACCCGAAGCCAGAGTGATCTAGTCATGAGCAGGTTGAAGCAGCGGTAAAACGCTGTGGAGGACCGAACTACAATCTGTTAAAAAAGGTTTGGATGACTTGTGACTAGGAGTGAAAGGCTAAACAAACCTGGAAATAGCTGGTTCTCCCCGAAATGCCTTTAGGGACAGCCTTATACAAAATTACCGGAGGTAAAGCACTGGATGGACTAAGGGGGGCTTCACCGCCTACCAAACCCAATCAAACTCTGAATGCCGGTAATCAACGTATAGGAGTGAGACTGCGTGCGACAAGGTTCGTAGTCAAAAGGGAAACAGCCCAGACCGTCAGCTAAGGTCCCGAAATACTGCTTGAGTGTGAAATGAAGTGTGGATACAAAGACAGCCAGGAGGTTGGCTTAGAAGCAGCCATTCCTTAAAAGAGTGCGTAATAGCTCACTGGTCGAGTATACATGCGCAGATAATGTAACGGGGCTAAGCAGTATACCGAAGCTACGGGTCTTACACGATTTAAGTGTAAGGCGGTAGGGGAGCATTCCATGGACTGATGAAGGTGTACCTGAGAGGGGCACTGGAGGGGATGGAAGAGAGAATGCAGGTATAAGTACACGAAAAGAAAGGTGAGATTCCTTTCCGCCGAAAACCTAAGGTTTCCTGGGTAAAGGTCATCTGCCCAGGGTTAGTCGGCCCCTAAGGCGAGGGCGAAAGCCGTAGTCGATGGGAAATCGGTTCATATTCCGATACCTTTTATAATTTCGATGGCAGGACGCATGAGGCGACCCCCGGCCGGAGAACGGTTGTTCCGGTCGAAGCTTTCAAGCCGTTATAAAGGATAGTAGGTAAATCCGCTATCCAAGGTGAGAGGCGACAGCGAGTGGATCGATGAGAGAAGCGAAGCGGGGTAAGTCATGGTGCCGGGAAATACTGTCTAAGGCTAGGTTATAAAAGACCGTACCGTAAACCGACACAGGTAGGTAGGATGAGAAATCTAAGGCGCTCGAGAGAACTCGCGTTAAGGAACTCGGCAAAATGCACACGTAACTTAGGGAAAAGTGTGGCCTCTGTTTAGTAATGAGTGGAGGTAGCATAAAGCAGGCCCAGGCGACTGTTTATCAAAAACACAGCCATCTGCGAATCAGTAATGAGACGTATAGGTGGTGACACCTGCCCGGTGCCGGAAGGTTAAGAGGAGCGGTTAGCAGTAATGCGAAGCTGTCAATTGAAGCCCCGGTAAACGGCGGCCGTAACTATAACGGTCCTAAGGTAGCGAAATTCCTTGTCGGGTAAGTTCCGACCCGCACGAATGGTGTAACGTATCTGGGCACTGTCTCAACGCGAGGCTCGGTGAAATTTATATACCGGTAAAGAAGCCGGTTACCCATAGTTAGACGGAAAGACCCCGTGAACCTTCACCGTAACTTACTATTGGGACTTGGTTTATCATGTGTAGAATAGGTGGGAAACTATGAAGCTTGCTCGTTAGGGTGAGTGGAGTTGCCAAGTGAAATACCACCCTTGATGAATTAGGTTTCTAACCTGTTCCGTGAAGCCGGAATAGGAACAGTGGTAGGCAGGCGGTTTGACTGGGGCGGTCGCCTCCTAAAATGTAACGGAGGTGCGCGAAGGTCTCCTCACGTCGGTTGGAAATCGACGCAGTGAGTGTAAAGGCACAAGGAGGCTTAACTGCAAGAGTGACAGCTCAAGCAGATACGAAAGTAGGTCTTAGTGATCTGGCGGTAGCGAGTGGAAGCGCCGTCACTTAACGGATAAAAGGTACTCCGGGGATAACAGGCTGATTTTCCCCAAGAGTTCACATCGACGGGAAAGTTTGGCACCTCGATGTCGGCTCATCGCATCCTGGGGCTGAAGTAGGTCCCAAGGGTTTGGCTGTTCGCCAATTAAAGCGGTACGTGAGCTGGGTTCAGAACGTCGCGAGACAGTTCGGTCCCTATCTGCTATGGGCGTTGGATATGTGAGAGGAGCTGCTTTTAGTACGAGAGGACCGAAGTGGACGAACCTCTGGTGTACCAGTTATCCTGCCAAGGGTAAGTGCTGGGTAGCTATCGTTCGGAAGGGATAACCGCTGAAGGCATCTAAGCGGGAAGCCCGCCTCAAGATTACATATCCCTCGGGGTTTAACCCCGCTAAAGACTCCTTGCACACTACAAGGTTGATAGGTTGCAGGTCTAAGCACAGTAATGTGTTCAGCCGAGCAATACTAATAAGTCGTGAGGCTTGACCATATTATCTTCTCTTCTTTATTCTTTACCCCATTACTCTTTCTTTCCTGTCCCTTTATTTAATAAATTTCGTTTCTTTTTTGTTTCGTCTTTTATTGCCCGGTTGCCATAGTGGAGAGGTCATACCCGTTCCCATCCCGAACACGGAAGTCAAGCTCTCATTACGCCGATGATACTGCTCACCAGAGTGGGAAAGTAGGTAGCTGCCGGGCTTTTTTTTACCTAACTATGTGGAATAAAGGTAGGTATTGTTGATGATGTTTTCTCATCCTATCTCAAAATATTGTGTATTATATTTGTTTGTTCCTATTCTTTTCTTCATATCATGTACTACAGTAAAAAATAGTACTCACGCCGATCATTCGTCCGGCCAGTCTCTTTCGGCCACTATTCTGCCATTACCTTCGGCCACTGATTTGGCCTCAAGCCGTATTGATCCACAGGTTCAAGCTGATATGGAGATAGGTTCTCCGGCAAGTATTCGCAGTGCGGTAACCCGTGTGTATTCGACTTCCCAGGGTTTAACGAAGGAGAAGCAATTGCAATTAACATTGGCTGCCCGATTGATGCGTCTCTTATATCCGTTTGAGACTATCGATTGGAATGCGCCGAATTATCAACAAACTGATCCGTATCTTGATGCATTGACTCAGATCGAAAAAGGTCTTTATCCACAAAATCTTGGAATGAATACGTTTTTTGATGCGGTTATTCCGGCAATAATTTTAACAAAGGGTGTAGGGGTACAGGAATACGCTGATGCATTGGAAAAACGTCTCTTTATTGCAAGAAATTTAAATCCTTCTTCTGTACTGCCTTCTTACCTTTCGGGACTCTTATATGAGCAGCGTGGTAAACTTTCGGATGCAGAGAATTACTATCAAACGGCATGGGAACAAGATGAGAGCTGCTATCCGGCCGGTATGCGCTTTGCATATTTAGCTCTTTTTAGTAATAATATTGAAACATCATATAAAATTGCTGAAAAATTGTATGCGCGCTATCCTAATGCAGTAACAATTCAACTATTGCTGGCAGAAACATATCTTGAAAAAGGAAATCTTGAAAAGGCAGAGGAGATTGTTTCTGCAGTTCTCAAAAAAAACAATGACTTTGGACGTGCGTTTTTTTTGCAAGTCCGGCTGCATATAGAAAAAAAAGAATATTTAGCAGCAAATGCCATGCTTGATGAATTTGCAAAACAAAATAAGGTTGATAAGGATTATCTTTTGCTGCGGCACCGTGTGTTACTTGAATGGAGTAAAAATATTGCCGAGGCAAAACAATGCCTTGAAAGAGCCGCCTCTTTTTATCCGCAATCACCGGATGTTGTTCTTGCTTGTGCGAATTTTTGTTTTGAAACAAAAAATACTGTTAATGGGAAAACAGCGAATGATTTTATTAATGCACTTTTAAAACAGAATCCGCGTAATATTCTAGCAATTCGTCTTCTGGTTAAAGAGGATATAGCTGAAAAACGATGGGGAAGTGCCTTTGAACGTGCTCAGTATCTATATGAAAACAATCCTTCTGAGGAAGATATCGTGTTATATGCTCGTGTCTGTGCAGGAATGAATAACTGGGAAGAGGCGGTGACTACGGCACAAGCTGCATATAACGCTGCTTCGAAACAGCCTTCCGACGAAATTATTACGTTGTATTTACAGGCTCTTTACGGTGCAAAAAAATATGGTATGCTGGTGCAAGTGATTAATCGGCATCTCTCCGATGCTCGTTCTGCATTAAAGTCGGTTTTAATTTATTATCAGTCATTACTTGCATCCAATGATGAAGATAAACTTGCTCTTTTACGGTCGAGCCTTTTATCCGATCCGCGCAGTTCTTTGACGCTCTTTGCTCTCTACGAGTGGTATTTTAGACATAAAGACTACCGAAAGGCATATTATTATTTACAACAAGTTATTGCGCTTGACCCTTACAACAAGACGTATCTCCAACTCGCTGAAAAATTAGAAAGACTTCAATAGAATTTTACATGAACAATGTTGTAGGCGGTAACTTCTTTTCCGTTATGCAGTTCAAGGTGAATGTAATGACAAGTGCCGAAAATAAAAAAAAGCCTAAAGCAGCCCGCTTTAGGCTTTGACCATCTCCTAGGGGAATTGAACCCCTGTTGTCGGGATGAAAACCCGATGTCCTAACCACTAGACGAAGGAGACATTTATATTCCACCGAATAACAACGAGATACATTTATATCGCAAAAGCGGATTATTGTCAAGTGGTAAGTTTAAAACCTGTCAAGTTTTAAAGTTTATTCGGCAAAACGAATATTCACCTTCCCTATACCGGCTTTAACACAGATGGTATGCAGCGCATTCTGATTGTTGATACGGAATGTGGAGTCGAGCCCTCTCGCACTGCGTCCGTCTATCAGTATCGAACCAATCCCTGAGGTAGCATTGATCAAATAATCATCTTTTTTACCGTTTATCCTCATATCTATTTCGCCGATTCCGGCATTGATATCAAGGTTCTTGCAAATCTTGCCGTCAAAGGACGTTTCACCAATACCGGTGTTCATCACCGTATCCGTAAAGCTGCAATTACGGAAGACCGTTTCACCGATGCCCGTTTTGATATCCACATTTGAGGCGGTAATATTTTTAATGTCTATAGCAGCAGCCCCGGCATTTAGTGTAAACCGCTGATTTGCCGTAAAGCTGTCAAGGAGTAATGAACCCGCCCCGATGTTGATGTCAGCGGTATCAAATAGCATATTTTGAGGAATTTTTACTGTGATTACAATTTTAGCACGTCCTATATCAGGGCTCCATCCAAAAAACCAATTCCATTTACGCTCCTTTTCCGTGCTGATCATCAAGGTATTTCCCTCAGCTTGTACCGAAGCTCTCATTTTCTTTGTGTTATTCATGATGCTGTAGGTAACGGATTGCTTATCGTGCGGTATAATTCGCAGCGTGACATAAGAAACATCCGCTTTAAGCCGGTTTAAAGCGGATATGCTGGTAGGTAGCTGTGTTTCATGCATATCAGCCGATAGGGCAATACCGGTATTCTTGTTATCCATATTCCACTCCTCGTCCATACTCCACTTTTCATCGTGATATTCGTTATAGAAAGTCTTTTTAACGCTACCGCCCATCAGAATGCCAATGATGATGAGCAATCCCCCAATTCCGATAATTGCAAATGCCGTTCGAATTCTTCTTTTCATCTATACATCCTAAAATAAGAACGCCAAGCCGCCGAAAAATAATCCTGCCAATAAAAGGGGGATGCCGAACAAAATGGCAATAATCAACGTAATACTAAAGATGAGAAGCTTAAATGAGAACTTTAGCAGGCCGCCTGCGATGGCAAAGACTAATCCCCCCATTCCAAACAAAGTAAGCAAAAGGCATAAAATAATAATTGTCAGCATTTACTTTTTCCTTATTGCTCCATATCATTTTCACCTTTGCGGACATATTCATATTCGAGCGGTTCCTCTCTGTTAATCGGGATTACCAATGCACAAATAATGTAGCAGAAAATGCCGCTTCCGAAAAAAAGAGTCGCAAGAATCCACAACAACCGGATAACGGTTGAGTCGATATCAAAGTATTCGGCAATACCACCGCATACACCACAGATTTTTTTATCGCTTTCGCTTCGATAGAGTTTCTTTTTCATATAGTCCTCCAATGTGTGTGGTTTTGAGAATTACTAAAAGTTCATTTGAGCTTTTGGCAATGCTCGTTCATCTATTTATTTGATTTGTTCTTAATATGCTTCCCAATACCGGCAATTAAGGCGCTGATGCCGTAAAAAATCAGGAGTGCAAAACCTACCAGTATTAATGCACTGCCGAAGAGTAATAAGGCAGTAGCAGAGCCGAAAAACAATGTGCCAATGCCTTTGATAAAAATGGCACCTGCTGCAATTATCAAGGCAAAAACAACTGCAAATCCGGCAAATCCGAGTGCTACGATGGTTACCACTGCTGCGATGATAAGCGGTACCGCAACAGGCGCGGCGCAAATCGCCAATATGGTAAACCAAAAAGCGTGCCAGCCGCTTTTAGTAGAGGCTCGGGCTTTTTTTGCTTCTTTTACGGCGTAATCGGATAAAATTTTTGAAGCAACGTGTGCGGGGCTTCTCAGTTCCCGTATGACTTCTTGTTCATTTTGGCTGCCGGCCTCCTCAAAGTATTCTTCATAATATTGCAATGCAGCTCGCAAATCTTCTTGCGGTAACCGGTGCAGCCGCGCGGCAAGCTCGAGCATAAATTCTTTACGGGTCATGAACGTTGTGCTCCTTTAAAAATTTTTTCGATCAATTCCTTGTAAGACTTCCATTCGTCACAGTATAGGCTCTGCTGCCGTTTTCCTGCGGGTGTTATACGATAGTATTTTCTATTGCGTCCATCAATGGGCATGTCATACGTTTCTAGAAAACCCGCCGTTTGCAGCCGTTTTAATACCGGATAGAGTGTCGATTCGGAAATAGACATGACGTCCTTTACGTCTTGCGTTAGCTTATAGCCGTAGGAATCTTCATTACTCAAGAGGGCAAGCACACAGGCTTCAAGCAGTCCTGAGTTAATTGAAAAAAGCACCTTCACCTCCCGATGTTTATATGGAAATCTCTAAAAACTGCAAGCCTATCGGCTTGTTCTGTAAGGAAATTCATTAAGTTATCCGCTAAAGCGGATTGCGAATCAGTTTTTTAGAGATTTGTCTTAATCGTGTTGCTAAACATCTGCAAATCTTTGAAAATCTTACGGAGTTTCTCAATATCTCCTTGTTTTACACTGTAATTATTATAATATTATTTATAATATAATATATTGTCAAGTATGATATTTAAGAAAAAATAAACTGATGCGTTTGTCCTAACTTATCTGTCTATTAAAACTTTCTTAAATGATATATACTTTTAACCGATAATTGAAAACGATGATGTGTATAAAAAAAATTTTTGCAGCGCTATTTTTTTTCTCAAGCATTCTCACGGCTTCGTTTACCGGTAATGCGGTATTTGAATTAGGTGGAAAAAACGGTTGGGGTATGCTGCAGTATACGGAAAATATCCAGATGTGTCCGGGAAAATATGGGAATCCCGGCATTTCGCTCAGCAGCAGTGTTCCAAAAATAACGCAGGAAACCGATCTGTATCTTAATTTCGATTCCCCTTCCATCGTAGAAGAGACCAGCTCCTATACGGTTGCTTCCTCGAGTATGCGTTTTGCAGGAGCTGAACAAGCAAAACTGGGAGCCGGTGCTGCAATGTGCAGCCCTCATGTAAAAACAGCCGGTTTGGTTTTAAAACCTCAAAAAGGCTCTTTTTTCGGAGGTGAAAGTTCTGCCGGTTCGTTTACGATTGAATTTTGGATTGCTCCGTCGGTTACCGAAAACGGTAGTATTATTCTTCAATGGTATTCCTCATATTTTGAAAGAGAACGCTTAACCGATCAGCATATTATCGCACAGATCATTCAAAATAAGCTGCAGTGGGATTTTTTTAACATTTGGCAGGATAAATACAATAATGGTATTTCCATTCAGCTGAGAGGACGCACCAATTTAATTCCTTCGAAGTGGTCGCACCATCTGATTACGTATGATGAAGAAATCGGGTTGTTAGAATACCGAATGAACGGGCATACGGAGAATATCGTCTACATTACCGAGAATGGGCGGGAAAGTGATGCCGTTTTATTATCAAAAATGGGACATGCAGCCGATCTTTCAATTGGGGTGCAGTATTCGGGAATGCTTGATGAGATGAAGATAACCAAACGGTTTGTCGAACCGCCGACTTTTGCCGAACAGACGGCACTGTTTGACCGGTATCACCTTAACGGCGGCCGTTTTGAATCTCTGATTATTGATGCAGGCGGTTCTCTGTCCGAGGCAAAGCGGCTGACTGTTTCTGCTGATACGCCGGTACAGACAGACGCTGTGTTCTTTATTCGCTCTGGGGAAAACCGTTACACATGGACGGATACGGAACCTGCATGGAAACCTATACGCAGCGGGCAGACAATTACCGGAATGCAAGGCCGGTTCTTTCAAATTGCAGGAAATTTGTATCCGGATGCGGAAGGACAAAAGACACCGATTGTACATTCCATCAGTCTTGAATATGAAAAAGATTCAGAACCGCTGCCGCCTGCACGATTATTTGCAGTGCCGAAGGACGGCGGAATCGAACTGTCATGGACGCCCTCAATCGATTTTGATGTAAAAGGTTATATGGTTTATTACGGAGAGCGCCGAGGCGAATATTTTTCGGCGGGCTCGCCTTTGAATGTGGGTAAAGTTCTTTCTTATCGCATACCGAATTTGCATAACGGTAAAATTTATTTTTTTGCTGTTGCCGCCTATGATGATGAGGCCGGTACGCGGGTAGGGACGTTTTCTCAAGAAGTATGGGCAAGGCCGCGGAAGGAATAGCGGCCTTTAGAGGAACTATGTCGGAGTCACTTGATTTTATCTTTGAACGTGCAAATTCAGCTTTAATTACTCAAGACTTTGAATATGCCGAACGTTTGTTGACCAATGCGCTGAAAAAGCATCCGGATATGTTGCCGGGTGACAGGGAAAAAGTTGAGAGCTTGTTAGCGCGTGTGTATGGAGATGAAGGTAATCTTGAACAGTCGCTTGCAACCTATCTCCGCTTATATGAACGTGCTCCCGATAATATTGACTTGATGCTGAGTCTCGGCCGTATTTATCGGCATTTGGGACGTTATGACGATGCGCTTGAGATATTAACTAAAGCGCAAGCGGCCGGCGGTGATACCGACGAAGTATTGTACAATTTTGCAAAGACCTATAAAAGAATGGGCGACTATGCAAAATCTGCGGAATATTTTTCCCGTGCAATCGAAGTTAAGCCCGACCATGCTCACGCCTATGACCGGCTCGGCAATCTTTATGTCTTAACCGGTGAGACGGATAAAGCAATTGAAATATATAAACAAGGTCTTCGTGTAGACGCTAATCATCCCTATTTAAATTTTCACCTTGCCGGACTTTTACGCAAAGAAAAGCGGTATGAAGAAGCGATTGTATATTACAATTCGGCACTTCGTGTTAATCCTGCATGGGGTGAAGTGTTAGCGGGTATCGCTGCTGCGTATTTAGAGTTGGATAAACTTGATGATGCGTTGAATGCCTATCGCTCGTTGCTTCGTGTAACCGGTGAAAATGCCTCGGTCTATACTGAGCTTGGTTATCTTTTTGAAAAGAAACAGCTTCAGCAGGAGGCTGAGCAATACTATTATGATGCATTGGCAATCGATTCCGGGTACGCTCCTGCTGCACTTGCCTTAACGAATCTTTTAGAAAAAAAACAGCGATATAACGAAGCGCTTCCGATATTGCTTACTGCAGAAGCTGCACCGGTAAATGCCGACAATCATGCCTTACGGCTTAAAGCTATTCAAATGTGCATGTATGCTAAAGATTATGCAAAGGCACACGAGCTTTTGGGGCGGCTGGACACGGAACATAGTAACAGCCTCAACGCACTAAAACTACGGGGGCAGCTGTTTGCCCTTACAGGTGAGCTTGAGCAAGCTGAAGATACCTTCAAACAAATATTAAAAATGGCACCTTCAGCAATAGAGTTCCGTCAAGAACTTGCAGAACAATACCTCTTGGCTCATAAATATGAGGAAGCAAAGGAGCAGCTTAAACTCTTCTTGCGGCAAAAGCCGAGCGATATTTCTGCGTTGATGGCATTAGGTAGAACCGAAGAATTGCTGAATAATCCTCAAGCTGCATATCAGGAATATCAAAAAGTGCTCGAGTTAAAGCCGAATGCTATTGAAGCCCGCTCCGCTCTTTCGAGATTATTCCAAAAACGGGGAGACACACTTGAAGCGTTAAAAACAGCAAATGAGATTCTTAATATGCAGAGTGGCTTCGAATCGGATGCTCCTGAACAAGATATAGCTGCCTCGCTTGATCTCTATGAGCAGGCTGCAGAAAAGTATATAGCCGATCCGTTGTTAACTAAAAACCTTGAACAGCTAAAATCCGATGATTCATATCTTTATATATCTCCGTCCGAATTGAATCCGGAGCCGAAACAAAGTATTCCTTCATTGAGGGATATATCGATGTCCGAACGGGAGATTCCTTTTGAAATGCTCATCGAAGGAACGGAAGAGGTAAAAGAACTTCCGCCGGAAAAAGACGATGCTGCACTCAGCGGTATCCAATTAATCGGCGCCCAACAATCGGATATAGCCGGTCAGTCGTCATTTTCCTCCTATTCAAGCGCGGGGGTTGAACCCTATACGTTCGGTGCAGGAAATTCAGATACTGCCGGCTTTGCCGCAGCAGGGAACAGCGCCGGCGGTGCACCGCAAATAAGCAGCCGTCTACCGAATGGTCAAGTAGGGGCAGCCTCCAATGAGACGTTTGCTTCACCTGTTGATGAACTGTATCTTAATCCCGATCACGTTGAAAACAACGCCGCCCTTGGCGTTGGCGGTATATCTCAAAAAAATGTACAAGCGCTGTATAAACGCCAGAATCTTCTTCGCGACGAGGTTGTACAGGAAAGATTGAAAGATCTGGATGTCTACGGCACGACAATCGGTTTTTTGCAGGATGTCATTTCAGATATTGATAAGCAGCTTGATGAAAATCGATATGCTCAGGCTGTTGAGGTTTTAGCAGAAAAGATTGCCGAAAACCTGAGTCGAAAAATGCCGCTTCAATCAGCTCTTCTAGAACAAGAACCTGAGGAGCAACAGATTCAATCGGATGAGCAAGCAGTGCAAGAATCAGCGGAAATATCCCAAGACGAAACAGCACCAGCCGCCGAAGAAGAAACCGTTGCAGTAACCACAGCAGGAGAATCCGAAGTCGGAGAAGCCGAAGCAGCAGAAGAAGACGGGCTGCAGATTGCCGAAATGCAGGAAACTTTCCCCGATATGGAAGAAGATTGTGCTCCGGTTGATAGGGATGTATCGGTGCATGATGATAGCGTGCAGGTTATCGAAACTGCGGAAGAAGATATTTTTGGCACCGAGGAAGATAAGGCGGTTTCGCTTGAAACCGAAACGATTCCGGTTGATGAAATAATGGATCAAGATTATTCCGAAGCGGTTACAAAAGACGCAACGGAAGAAGAAGCTGTAGATATTTCATCTGATTTCAATCAAGAAGAAGGCACGGACGTTACCGTTGATACTGATGAAGACTCTGCTTCCGAAAATTTGGAAAGCAAGGAAGTATATGCGCCGAGTGATAACGAAGCTCCGTTTGTTCTTGATCAAGAACAGAAAAACCTTTTGTGGTGCCATGCAAAACATCAGATTAAAGACTCTCCTTCGCTTGAACAATATCTTAATACTACGGATCCTGAGCAGCTTGCTCAGTTGTTCTTGTATTTGCGCGATCTAGCTATCTATCTTCCACAGGAAGAACTTGAAGTTTTCCTTAACAGCAGCGAAAGAATACAGATTTATTATATTATTGCTCGATTGTCGGGAGAATTGGGGCTTAAAGAACGGGCGAACCTTATTAAGCAGGCTTCTAGTGTAGCGAATGATCATCTCCCGTATAATGATGCGGCTGTATTTAAATTGCTCAGCTATTTGCGTGATTTAAGTATTGAGTTACCTGATCAGGAATTAGGAACGAGAGTAAGACAAGAGTTGGAACAAGTAATGGCGAATATGTCGGCAGTGTTGCCTGACTTATCATAAGATAAAAAAATGTTAGACTGGTGTCTGTTATTTTAGGAGAAAAAAATGGAATTGAATAAGTATATCGATCATACTTTATTAAAGCCGAATGCCGTCGAGCCGGAAATTATTGCATTGTGCAAGGAAGCAAAGGAATATCATTTTGCTTCGGTTTGTGTGAATCCCTGCAATGTTGCACTGGTAAAAAAAGAGCTTACGGGTTCCGATGTTATGACGTGCAGCGTTATCGGTTTTCCGTTTGGAACGCAAACAACCGAAGTAAAATGCGCTGAAACCGAGCAGGCTATAAAAGACGGCGCCGATGAAATTGATATGGTGATCAATATCGGAAAACTGCTGGAAGGAAATACTGCGTATGTCGAAAAAGAAATTGCTGCGCTTGCCTCGCTTTGCCATGCGAAAAAAGCTCATTTAAAGGTAATCGTCGAGACCTGCTATTTGTCCGAAAAGGATATTGCGAATGTCTGTGCCGCGGTTGAACAAGCCGGAGCAGATTTTATTAAAACATCTACCGGTTACGGTTCACGTGGAGCATCGCTTGAGGATATTGCATTATTTAAAAAATACCTCAAAAAGGATACAAAGATTAAGGCTTCCGGAGGTATCCGCAGTCGCGAGGATGCGCTTAAATATATAGAGGCGGGATGTTCGAGGATTGGCACCAGCAGCGGCATCAAAATAATTAAAGGATAAATGATGCGCCGTTAGTGGATATTTTGCTGTATAATACAGTAAGGCTGTAACATTCAAGATTTTTCGATATTCACCGATAATTAGACTGTCGGCCTGTCGGAATATGTATGTCGGATATTAGTAGAGGCGCAAAAAGGGTTTTAGAATGAAAGATATTGAGTATTTAAAATCGCGACCGAAGTCGGATACGCATAATCACCTTAACTTGAGCATGAAGTATGAACGCTACAAGCATTGGGCTGGTATGGCTATTCCGAATTTTCCCCGTAAAATGACCGGCCTCGATGAAATGCACATGGTAATCGGTACTTATACCCGCCCGCGCTGTCAAACGGCAAAGGATGTTAAGGATCTTTTTGAAATGTCCATTCAGGATGCGATTGCAGATAATGTTGTATGGCTGGAAACGTCCGTCGATATAAATTTTCTAAAACATTACGATAACAATCTTGACAAGTTCTTATCGGATATTTCGGGGCTTGTTTCAAAGTACAAAAAGCAAATTGAAATACGCCCCGAAGTCGGTATTTCGAAAACACTTGACCGCGATTTTATTCGTACGTGGGTATATCCGCTTTTTGAAAGCAAGATATTCAACAATGTTGACTTATACGGTCCGGAAGTTTTTGAGGGTATTGAAGATTTTGTCTATATTTTTAAGCTTGCCGAAAAATATAATATAAAAAAGAAAGCCCATGTCGGAGAATTTTCCGATGCACAGTCTGTCCGCCGCTTTGTCGAACTTTTCGATTTGGATGAAGTACAGCACGGTATTGGGGCCGCTGCCGATGATTCGGTTTTGCAATTCTTGGCCGACCGTAAAATACGCTGTAATGTATGCCCGATGAGTAATGTGATGCTGAGCGCTGTTTCCAGTTTAAAAGAACACCCCATCAAAAAAATGATCGATGCGGGAATTCCAATCGGACTTGGCACTGATGATTTGTTGTTCTTTGGAAAGACAAACAGCGATCAGCTCTACGATATGCTTAAATGCGGACTCATTACGGACGCCGATGCTGAAATGCTGATGGCGGTGCGCGATTAAGCGATACGCCGCTCACGCTTCTCTTGGGAATCTCTAAAAGCTAACCGAGTTTTTAGAGATGCTCTCTTATTTAATTGCTACCATCAACACCATTATATCAGACGGGCGGATGCCGGGAATTCTGCTTGCCTGTCCGATTGTTGCGGGCATTACCCGCTTTAAGCGCGCAAGCGATTCCGTCGAAAGCCCCGAAACCCCATCGTAGTTAAAATTCGGCGGGATACGGCTCGTTTCCATCTTCTTCATTTTATCAATTCGTTTATCCTGTGCAATAATGTAATGCTCATAGCGGATTTCCAGCTCCGCTGCGCTTTTAATTGCCTGGGAATACTGTGCGCTTGCGGGATCGCATCGGCAAATTAGCTCAAGCGGGATGAGCGGATCGTGCAGCGCGTCGGCGAGGGATTTGCCGAGATGACACTGCAACGCGGGTTCCGCCTCCACAATGCTGCCGGTAATTTTCACCCCTCGCCAGTGTTTGATAAGCTCGCCGCGCTGCACAAGTTTTTCTTGCAGGCGGGTAAAGGAGCTTTGCTTTTGCAAGCCGATGCGGTATGCCCGCTCGGTGAGCCGCTCGTCGGCGGTATCGTGCCGGAGCTTGAGCCGGTATTCGGCGCGGGCGGTGAACATCCGGTAGGGTTCATCGACCCCTTGCGTGATAAGGTCGTCGATCATCACGCCGATGTAGGCTTCGTCGCGGCGGAGTGTGAACGGTTCGTAGGCTGCCGGTTGTGTGTTGCTGCAAGCTCGGGCGTACAGCGTTGCGTTGATTCCGGCGATGAGGCCTTGCCCGCCCGCTTCTTCGTAGCCGGATGTTCCGTTGATCTGCCCTGCGGTAAAAAGCCCCGCGATCCGGCGGGTTTGTAAGTCCGGCCCCAGCTGCAGCGGAGAGACAACCGCATAGTCAACCGCATACGCGGGGCGGGTAATCACGGCATCGGAAAAACCGGTGAGGGTGCGGAGCATTTGATCCTGCACATCCTCCGGCAGCGAAGATGAAAATCCGTTGATGTACAGCTCATCGCTCATCAGGCCTTCCGGTTCGATATACAGCTGATGCCGCGTGCGTTCGGGGAACTTCCGTACTTTGTCCTCGATGGAAGGGCAGTAGCGGGCGCCCGTTGCGTGAATTTTTCCCGAAAAAAGCGGCGAGCGGTGAAAGTTTTGCCGGATAACCTCGTGGGTATGCTCGTTGGTGTAGCAGACATAGCACACTGCCGAGGGGCGGAATATTTCCGCCGTGTCGAAGGAGAACGGGCGCATCACGGCATCCGCCTCCTGTATTTCCAGCTGAGAAAGATCGACGGATTTTCTCAGTACGCGGCAGGGGGTACCGGTTTTGAGCCTACTCATCGTGAAGCCCTTGTGTGCAAGGGCTGTACCGAGTCCGATTGCCGCTTTTTCACCGAGGCGGCCTTCTTCAGCTTCGAACTCGCCGATGTAGATTTTCCCTTCCATAAAGGTTCCGGTGGTAAGCACCACCGCCCGCGCGGAAATTGTCCTGCCGCGCGCCGTCAACACCGCTTGTATGGTTCCTCCATCCACAAGCCCGCTTTCCGCAGTCTGCGAGGAGATAACATCAACAACCGTATCTTGATAAATATGGAGATTTTTTTCTTTTTCGAGGGTGTACTGCGCAGTCTGCGCATATAAGAATTTGTCCGCCTGAATGCGGGGGGATTGCACTGCCGGCCCGCGGCTTTTATTGAGAAGGCGGTATTGAATCATACATGCATCGGCGAGTTTTCCCATTTCGCCGCCGAGCGCATCTATTTCCCGCACGATATTGCCTTTGGAAACACCGCCAATCGAGGGGTTGCAGGACATCCTGCCGATAGTATCAACCGTTTGTGTAATAAGGAGGGTTTGTGCGCCCATCCGTGCAGCAGCGAGCGAGGCTTCGATGCCCGCGTGCCCTCCGCCGACGACAATCACGTCATAGTCCGAATAACGAAAATTCATAGCGGATATTATAGCGAAACGGCTCCTGTTTGTCTGGCATAGATTTGTATTTTCGGCTATAACTATGTAAAAAGCAAGGCAATCGCTTGAAATAGTGCCAATGCGATTACCCTGATGTACAACTAGTTGGAGGCAGCTATGGAAGTCGGGATTAAAGGAGATTATACCTTTGTTGTTACAAAGGAGATGCTCGCAACTGCGGTGGGTAGCGGAACGGTGGAGGTATTTGCGACACCGGCTATGATTGCTCGAATGGAAGATACGGCAACGCGCAGCGTGATGCCGTATTTGGACGAGGGGCAGGCAACGGTCGGTACCCATGTGGATGTACGGCATCTTGATGCAACCCCTGAGGGAATGAAGGTGTTTATCCATACCGAATTGGTAGAGATCAATGCAAATGGAAAATTTCTGACCTTTCAGGTTGAAGCGCGTGATGAGCGCGGCGTGATAGGCAGCGGTATTCATGAACGGGCGATTATTAATGTTGGCCGCTTTATGGAAAAAGTGAATAAAAAGAAAAACGCATAACGCAAATTACATGTAAGGGAAACCTCAAAAAACCGAGATTTTTAGAGGTTCCTACTATTTTAATACGATGAGTATCTTTTAAAAATGCAGATGAACGGCGAAATATATCAGGATAATGAAATAGACGAATTCGGTATTATACGCGGAGAAAAGCGTGCGGGGGATGAAAAAGACCGCGCGCTGCGTCCGCAGCTTTTGAAGGATTTTCAGGGACAGCAAAACATCAAAGAAAACCTGTCGGTCTTTATCAAAGCGGCGCGGAGTAGGGGAGAGAGCCTTGATCACCTTTTTTTGATTGGGCCTCCCGGGCTGGGAAAAACTACCCTTGCGCAAATTACCGCACAAGAGCTTGGTGTTGAATGCAAGATCACCGGCGCCCCCGCTCTCGATAAGCCTAAAGACTTGGCGGGTATTTTGACAACGCTGTCCGAACGGAGTGTGTTCTTTATCGACGAAATTCATCGGTTAAAGCCCGCCATCGAAGAAATGCTCTATATCGCTATGGAAGATTACGAGCTTGACTGGATTATCGGGCAGGGGCCGGGGGCTCGGACTGTCCGTATCCCGCTGCCGCCGTTTACGCTGATCGGTGCGACAACCCGTGCAGGTATGGTTTCAAGTCCGCTTATCAGCCGGTTCGGGATTGTGCAGCGCTTTGAATTTTACAGCGATGAAGAGCTTGCTTCTATTATTATGCGTTCCGCCGATATCCTTCAAATCAATATCGGGAAAAAAGCGGCCGTTGCACTTGCCCGCTGTTCCCGCGGAACGCCACGCGTTGCCAACCGGCTGCTGAGGCGTATGCGGGATTTTGCGTTTATTGAAGGTAGCGATACCATTCGCGAAACAACCGTTGTGCAGGGCTTGGAAAAACTACATATCGACCGGCTCGGTTTGGAAAACTATGACCGGCAGATACTCCGTTCTATTATCGAAAACTACGGTGGGGGGCCGGTTGGTGCGGAAACGCTTGCGATTTCAATCGGGGAGTCGCAGGATACGCTTGAAGACTACTACGAACCCTACCTTATTCAAACGGGATTGTTACAGCGTACTCCCCGCGGACGTATGGTTACGGAAAAAGCATACACCCATCTCGGACTAAAAATTCCGGCGTCAGCAGCACAAACCGGCAGCCTCTTTGAGTAGGTGAGGCTACACGGTTACATCCGTTGTTCATGATGTTGTTGCCCTTTGTACTTCCGTTTACATTGGGCAATAACAAGTTTTTTCATAAAAACAAAGCCGGGTGGGCTTAGGGCAGCGCCCTAATTGGTTTTAAATTTAGAAACTTCTTGAGCAAGACTTTCTATGCTTTGTTTGTTTTTCTGAGTAATTGTGTTGACTTCTTGGATTGCATTGTTGATTTCAATAGCACCTGAAGCCATTTCGTTCATGCTGTCGGTAATAGTGCGGGTAAGATTGTCCAATTTGTACATTTCTTCCGCAACACCCTCACCGCCTTTCAGCATTTCCTCAGAGCCGGCTTGAACTTCAGTTGTTACCATATTGATGTTTTTAATCGCGGAGAGGACTTCTCTACTGCCGTTTTCCTGTTCTCTCATCGATGCGGTAAGTGTGTCGCTCATTGTCTTTACCTGCTCGGCAAGCGTAAAAATGGCGTTGAATTTTTCTTCGACCGTTTTAGAGGAAGCTGAAAGCGTTTCAATCTCGATGCTGAGTGTTTTTAAGGTTGTAGTGATGTTTTTTCCCTGCATGGCAGAATCTTCTGCAAGCTTTCGGATTTCATCTGCGACTACGGCAAAACCTTTGCCCGCCTCTCCTGCATGAGCAGCTTCGATTGCAGCATTCATTGCAAGAAGATTCGTCTGTGAGGCAATATGCTGGATAACATTTGAGGCTTCCATAAGAGAGCCGGACTCTTCGGCAATTTTTTGCGTTACGGTATTTGATGTTACCAATGTTGCTTTACCGTCGTTCGTTGCAGAGGTTAAATCTTTTATAACCGTGTCGGTTTTTCCGAGTGTTTGTCCGATAGAGGCAATATTGGCAACCATTTCTTCAACCGATGCGGAAGATTGGGCAACGCTTGCTGCTTGTACTTCAATACTCGCGTTCAGCTGTTTAATGGTTCGGACAATCTCTTCTATAGTAGAGGCGGTTTCGGTAACGCTTGCCGCTTGCGTTAAGGCTTGTTGTTTTAATCCATCGATGTTTGCGCTGATTTGGTTTACCGAACTTGCCGTGGTGGTCATATTTTCGGCAAGCTCGTTTCCGGTGGTTTGCATGGTAGCGCTGTTTTCTCCAACTGTTTGGATTGATGTACCGATCTTTTCAATTGTTTGGTTAAAATATTCCGACATATCGGTAATTTCGTCATTCCCTAGTATCGGTAAACGTACCGTTAAATCGCCTTCTCCTTGGGCAATGTTCTGCAGTGCCGTAACAGCCTGACTAATCGGTTTGATAATATTGCGTGCAATGAAGTACACAATAACAAGCGCGACAATCAAACTGATGGTTGCCATAATACCCATGATTCGTTGTAGGTCATCCAGTGTTCCCATAAACTCTTCAACCGGAGCTCTGATAATGACCGACCATCCTGATATCCCGATGGGCGAAGCAGTTGCAATGTAATAGGTTCCTTTGTAGGTGTAGTATCCCATTTCGTTTTTGCTGCCGTCTAAAATGTACTGTGTAAATACCGCAAGGGAATCGTACTCGCGGTCTTCTTTGGCTTTTTCGATAGCATTGAATTGTGTTTGAACTAAAGAAAAATCTTTGTTCGCAATGATCGTACCGGTTCTACCGATAATATATGAATTTCCTGTTTTCCCGATCACGATATCGCTGATTTGCTTCGATAAAAATTCCGGAGGGACAACTGCGCATAATACACCGATAATTTCTTGATTTTCACCTCTAATCGGTACGGCAAGAATGATTTGGAGCGTATTGAGCTTGCGGGCAAGCTGAGGTTCCGTAATAAAATTAGCTCCTTTTATAGCTGCAGTGAACCATTCTCTATCGCCGAGGAAAACTTCGTTCCCGTCCGTATCGGAGCAATTGCCTTGCATATTGCATACGGCAAAAGCTTTTATGTCTTCATTACTCTCTGCTTCTCGAACGAGTGTTTGAGCCTTTTGCCGAAGAGAAAGCGAATTGTCCCTTAAAGAAGGCATACGGGAAACGCCTTCGATAAATTGAAAGAGAGCACCGAGTTTCCCGTCTATAATTAAGGCAATATCAGCTGCTTTATCGGCGAGATGGTCTTCGATTTTTTCGGAAACAGCTTTACGGGCAGTGTAAATTGCCAAACTTCCTTCGATAGTTAATGCAACAGCGATTAAAGCTCCAAAAATAAGAATAAGTTTTCTTTTGAGCGAGAATCGTTTTTTTCCTTTTGATGTACGCATAAAAAATCCCTTTCCTTTCTATAAGATTACGTATAGACCTTTTATGAAAGCGTGTCTAGCTGATAAACGTATTTTTTTCAATAGCTCGTTTTATGTTACAGTAGTGCTTCATTAACATGGTTTACTATACTAATGGAACCGTTTTGTGTAAAATTATCACCGAGCTTTTTAGATTGAGTCTTTTAATAATAGAGGAGCGGGACGTGAGTATCGAAACGGTATATCAGCAGACATTATTGGATTATTCGCGGAGAGCGGAACATAAACATCAGTTGGACGGAGCGACCGGCATTGAGCGCGGGCATAATCCCAGCTGCGGGGACGATTTAACCTTGCTGATTAAGCAGAAGGACGGGATTGTTGAGGACGCTTCTTTTTTAGGCGCCGGTTGTGCGGTTTCAACCGCTTCCACCAATATGCTGATCGATTTAATCAAAGGCAAAACGGTTAAAGAGGCGCAGCATTGCCTTGAGGTGTTTTTTAATATGATGGCAGGAAAGCCGCAGTCAGAGGAAGAATTAGAGAGCCTCGGCGATGCGCAGATTCTTAGCTATTTTGCCGAAATGCCTGCTCGTATTAAATGCGCGACACTGAGCTGGCACAGCGCACAGGTACTGCTTAAATAAGATAATCGGACATTTCAGGATAACCTCATCGGAACATCAGACATGGAAACCAAGACAACGAATAAGACTCATAAAACAAATAAACCGGCATTAACCGGAAATTGGGAGCCTCAAAACAAACTGCGGTTGGAACGCTTGATTGCTGAAAAAGCTTTTGCGGACAACTATGCCGTCTTTGATTGGGATTACACGTGTATTTTTTATGATATACAGGATAGTCTTTTTCTGTATCAGATTGAGCATCTTTGTTTTAACCTGACGCCCGAACAGTTTGCCGTTACTATTCGGCACGAAATTCCGCAGAATATTCCGCTCGTCGGCTGCTTTAATAGCGAAGGGCGGCAGCTCACTGCAGCCGATCTTTCGGCGGATTTGGATGACCGCTACCGGTTCTTATATCATGCATATCAACATTTGAACGGAACGCTTCCGCTTGAGGAAGTTGTGCAAACCGAGGCGTTCCTCGATTTTAAGGCAAAAATTCTGACGCTGATGCGGTATGCGGTAACGGTTTGCGATACCGATATTTCTCAATCGGTATGCACGGGAATGACGCTTCCCGAATTGAATAGTCTTGTAGAAAAAACGATTGCCGAAGTGCTTACCGCTGAAATAAAACAATACACGATCGTATCACCCGTGCGGCAGGCAGGGAGAGCTGGTGTCGTTATCGCAACGTACCGGAAGGGTATACGGATACAGCCGGAAATACGGGAGCTGTTCCGCCGCTTTGAAGAACACGGTATTACTCCCTACATCTGCTCCGCCTCGCAGGAGGACGGCGTGCGGGTGTTTGCTTGTAATCCTGCGTATGGCTACTGCCTCCGTCCCGAACAAGTATTCGGCAGGCGGCGGCTGCGGAATGCCGACGGCGTGTTTACCGATGAGCGGGATTACTCCATTCCGCAAACGTGGCGGGAAGGAAAGGCGGAGGCGATACGGACGTTGATTGCTCCGCGGCACGGCGGAAAAGCTCCTATCCTTATTGCGGGCGACAGCGACGGCGATTTTTGTATGATGGATGCGTTCAAAAATGAGGCATTGCTGCTTATCCTGTACCGCAATCAAAAGCCGCACGAACAGCTCTACCCGCTGATACAGCGCGGTTTAGCCGAGCGCAATGCCCCCGATGCATCGATTATCGTACAGCATCGGAATGAAGAGACGGGGCTATTTATTTCCGGTGTGTCTGATTGTGCCGACGGTTCTGTGAACGTCCTTTAGGCGGTTTTGCTCGTCCGCCGGAGTTTTTGGGGCCGCGCTCTGCCGCCGATTTTTGCCCCAGCTGTTTGAGTTCTTCCACCCGCTGTGGATCGTAAAAGCCTTCCTTCCAATTAAAGCGCACCGAGTCGGGGAGGGGAGTACCGTTCCGCAGTGACTGTAAAATAAACCGGTAAGCGCGGCGTTCAACGCTCGTATGCGAAAAATCCAGTAAAAAGCGTGAGAACTGATGATGCTGCAAGGCATGGTAGCGGTCTACAACCGAGAACGGCTTGTCGGACAGCACAAAAGAGGCGGATGGGGTAGAAAAAGCTCTAAACGCTTCGCCCTGCTTGTCGGAAAAGTAGAGAAAGTTGTAGTTTTTCGGCAGCGTAAAGCGCATCCTGAACAGCACGGAATACGAAAAAAGCGGCAGCAGTACCTGCGGGCGCAGCTCCGGCGCAAACACCGTTTCGATATTCGCCTGAGAGCTTTCGGCAGGGGGAATGTAGGCGCAGATGCCGTTCTCCTGCAGCCACGAAACCGCCCAGCAGTTAAAGGTGTAAAGGTACGGCCCCGCGACTAAAAAGTTCTTTTTATTGCGGAGCATGGAAATATGTGCCGGATTATTCACGATAAATTGCGTATACCCCTGTGCGGTTAGCTGTTCCAGCTGCTCCGCAAGGATAGGCTCCTGTTCCTGCGGCACAAAGGGATCAAGCGAAATAAAAATTTCCCGTTTGGAGAACGGCAGCGGTTTTGCCTGCTGCTGATTTTGCTGCTGCGGATTGGACTGTTGTCCAGCCAGCGCCGGATAGGTGTCCTCATTTAAATTGATAATAACCCGTACCGGTTTATCCGCAAGGATGGTATGCAAATCCGCAATGGAAGAAACTTGAACGTAGAGCCCTTCGGGAAAGATATCCGCAGGCTTTTTCGCAAGGCTTTTTTTGACAGGTGTCGCGGAAAGTGCGGTTGCTGCAGTCGCTGATTTCGCGGGCAATGCAGCTCCGGCAGGTGTCGAGGTTGCTGATTTTGAAGACGCAGCCTTGTTTGTATCGCCGAGCGTCGGGAAGCCTGCTTCGAGCGTCAACATCGGCAGCGCTTCGTCGTTGGGCTGTTTGCGGTATTTTTCGAGCGAGGCGGGCAGCAAACGGGGGTAGCGTTTGGTCATTGCCTTGGTCTGTAAAAGGTATACGCTGTCTCCTTTGCCGGAATCCGCAGGCAGCTGCAGCCATGCGCCGGATTTACTTTCCATTATATCCTGAATTTTCCAGCTTTCGCGTCCGCTGTCGTCCTTCTTATGAATGCGCACCGAGTCGCCTTTTTCCGGCGTATAATGTCCGTCTTTCAGCTGTACATAGTGTACCGCCCTCGTACCGTCTTTAAACGGGACTTCCTCCACGGCGCCTTTTTTAATGCCGTCGATAATGCCGAGGTAGATGCCGGTACCGCCCGCCTGATCGGGGTTGAGCACTTCTTCCGCGCGGGTGCTTTTAAAGCGATAGCTTGTCTTTTTCCGTGCAAAGTCGTTCGCTAAGATACGCTTGCCTGTTTCTACCGCCGCCTTTTTATCGGCTTCCCAGTTATCGATAACATACCGGTAGGCGGATACCACCGTGCCGACATACTCGGCACTTTTCATTCTTCCTTCTATTTTAAATGAGGCAACGCCTGCCTGAATCAAATCGGGAATATACTCGATGAGTTGTAAGTCCGCGGGGGAGAAAAAGTAGCCTTCCCGGTCGCCCTCCGGCTCATGCGCGGTGTAGAGGCGGCGGCACGCTTGGGTACACATCCCGCGGTTCGCCGACTTTCCGCCGAGGTAGCTCGAAAACAAGCACAAGCCCGATTCGCTGACACAGAGCGCCCCGTGTACGAATACCTCCAGCTCGCATGAAGTGTTTGCATGAACGGCACGGATTTCTTCCAAGCTCAGTTCCCGTGCCAGCACCGTCCGCGACACTCCCCAGCGGCTCATCGCATTGGCTGCTTTTGCACTCGCAATATTGAGCTGCGTAGAAGCATGGAGCTTGAGATTCGGAAAGTGTTTGTGTGCCATTTGAATCAGTCCGAGATCCTGCACGATAATGCCGTCCGGGCCGACATTGTTGAGATACGCCAAAAACCGGTAGAGCCGCTCCATCTCGTTCTCAGTTACAACCGTATTGACGGTAACATATATTTTTTTGTTCCGCTTATGCAGCACATCAACCGTTGCCTCAAACTGATTCCACGCAAAGTTTGAAGACCGCATACGGGCATTAAAGCTTTTTAAACCTAAATAAACGGCGTCCGCCCCTTCCGCAATCGCTGCTTCCAATGCTTCGGGATTCCCCGCCGGCGCTAATAATTCGACCATTCCGTCATCATACTGAAAAAAATGCGGCGCTGCATAGATATGGGGTTGTCCGTGATGTCGGTGTAATTGGGGAGGGGCTTCCCGATGACCTTCTGCTGGAAAGCTTAGACTATGTCGAAACACGTGATTGTCGTATTGTTTTCTAAAGCATTTTTAGTGATGCTATCTTTATTATCAAGAATATTTTGTAAGTCTTGAGTAATATCTTTTGAGTTTTTATTATTTAGTAACTCATGATTCGTTGTAAGTATTTTTCCATTTTGATATTTATTTGGACTTGATAACTTTTCTGCTGTTCTGGAATCTATTTCAATGGCTTTAAGAATGTTTCCTTCTTTATCAAACAATACCACAACAAGAATATCGAAATCCCAGCTTCGAATTACATTTAAACTTGTTGTTTTTAATCGATCTATCTTTCTTGATTTCACTTGTATAAGTCTTCCGTCTTTTGTTTTCAAATCAGCGCTTTTATTTGAGGCAGGTAACTGTTCTGCATTATAGTATTTACCTACGAGTATTTCAGCAAACTCGCCGACTTCATTTGCTGTACCACCCATTGCTGAAGTTAATAAATAACTTGCATTATTGTACTTTTTCCATAATGATACAAGAAAATCAAAATTAAATTCCATGTTTATTCCTTTATTATTTGTGACCACAGTAAGATTTCTTGCTAAACCTTGAGCGGTAATCTGCGTATCAAAAGGTACAATCGGAAATCCTTTATTTTCAAGATACGCTCTAATCATTCCGTACGTTTCTGTATCTTCGGTCGTAAAATCTATTATGTTAGTAAAATCGGAACAAAAATTCTGTGCACTACTCTTCTCTTACACTTTCAGCGTCCGCAGGTAGTCCTTTATTTCCGGAGAAATCCGGCGGCTCTCTATCGCTTTTTGAATGGTTTTGTTGTGGGTAAAGGGAGCAAGCGTTTGCTTTTTGATATAGGGGAGCGCGGCATCGTACTGTTTAATTAGCGCAAAGCTGAAATACCACGCAATCATCATATTGATGTAATACTCATCCGATTTTACAGAGGCAACAAGTTCGAGCATTTCCGGTTTAAACCGGTCATCAAGGTAATTCGACAACAAGAGATTGATGGCATAACGGACGGTATAGGTGCGGTGCGACCGTATCCAGAGCAAAATTTTTTGATATATCTCATCTGGGTGTTTTTTAAAGAGCGGCGGTGCAAAGGTATCGCAGGTTGCCCAGTTGTCGATAAACGGTAAAAACCGTTCTGTTTCGGTGATCGCAGTGTCAAAATCTTTGATGTTTTCGATGAGGAATGCATGGAGATTGTTTTCTTCAAAATACCGGTGCGGAAGGGTTTGCATAAAAGCGGCAGCCTGCTTCGGTTCCATCTTAAACAGGTCTTTCGCAAATTTTCGTAAAAGAGGCGTCCGTATTCCGATCATCAGTTTCGGGTCAACGGTGGGGATGAGTTTCGCATTAAAATCCCGATATGATATATCTTGCATCGACAAGAGCTTACTTTGAATTGATTCCATCATTTTCTCCATGGTAATTGTACCGGACGCTTTGCTAGGTACCCCACAGAAAACTAAAGACTATTCAAGCAGAGTTGAACCTCTTCGCGGTTCAAATGCTTGCCTAATCTTTAGTTTTCTGCGATGTCTGTTTATTTGTCCGGTACACTTACCTTCTTTTTAAAATAAACTGTGCGAAATTTTAGATAAAATTTCGCATGACAAGGAAGGCAATCGTACCGGACGCTTCCTTATAATAAGCCGCTTACCAGCGCGGGGACTGCGATAAAATTTCCGATTGCCCCGCCGAGGCTGGATAAAAAGAATATCAACAGGATGTGCGCTATTTTGTTTTTATACCATCCCTTGATGCTCGTTACATCGGTGGTCAGGTTTTCCATATCGGCGACCTGCGGTTTCCGCACCCAAGCTTGAACAATACCGGTAAATAAGCCGACTCCGATAAACGGGTTAAGGGTTGCGAGGGGCGCTCCTAAAAAGCCGGTGATAATGCTTAACGGATGTCCCAGCGCGAGCAAGGTTCCGAGTGCGGCAAGGCTTCCGTTCCAGAGCAGCCAGCGTACCAGCAACGCGCTTGACGCTGCAACGCCGCCTTTCATAAATCCCGCTGCGATAAGTAGCACAATCAGCGCCGGTAATATCCAGCCGGAAATTTTTGCAAACCTGCTTTTCGGCGGTATGTCTGCAATATCGCTTACATCGTTCGGCGCGGTTCCGTTTTGCAGTTTTTCAATGTAGGCGGCAGTACCTTCGAGGTGTCCCGCCCCCAGAACCGCAACGGTTTTCTTTCCTGCCGCATTCCATATTTTTGTTGCCAAATAACGGTCACGCTCGTCGATGAGGGCTTCTTTTACCTGCGGCAAGTATTCCGCCATTTCCGCCATCATGCTGTCCATTTCACTTTTGTCTTTCAGCGCTTCAATTTCGTCCGCGCTGAGTTTTTCGGTAGAAAAAGCGCTGCTGAGCAGCGTTGCCAAAAGCTTCGATTTGCCCCACAGATTATTCTTTGCCCATGCCCGTTTGAGCGTGATGTGAATCGGACGATCAACAAGCTCTGTTTTAATCGAAAGTTCTTTCGCTACGGTAATAGCCGCCTTCATTTCATCTCCGGGCTTAACTCCGACATCGGCGCCGATCCGCTTCTGAAAAGCAGCAAGCACTAAATTAGCAAGCAGCAAAAAGCCTTTTCCGCTTTTTAGTACTGCGACAATATCAAGTTCCTGCCATTGCTTTTCATCGGTAAGCGCTTTGTACCGTTGTTCGTCCAACTCGACGCATACACAGTCGGGCTGTTCGTCGTGGATACACTGTTCAACATCATCGATGCTTTCTTTTGAAATATGCGCCGTTCCAAGTAAGATGATTTCTTTATCATTTAAGGTAATACGTTTCAATGTTTGATTCATGGGGGTATCCTATTTTTGAGCAGTTTTATTCCCATCGGGGGCAAGCTCACTTACCGCAAGCCGATATTCAAAAAAAGTCGGAGCTTGCGTTGTTTTTATTTCGAGTAGAAATTTTTCGGCAAGATGACCTTTGCCTGCCAGCCGGTAGAATTCGGCTAAATAAAAAAACTTGCGCAAGCGTTCCGATTCGTCTTTTACTTTGGTGATTCGATTATTAACATCGCTATCACCGGCAAAGTCGATAAAGAGACGGCAAAGATAATAATCGGTTTCGCGCTTTGTACGGTCTATCGTTTTAAGATATTTTGACATAAAATCTTTTGCCTCAGCTTTTTTCTTCATTTTATAGCTGCAGACGGTTGCGGATAGTGCGTAATAGATGTTTGTAGGAGCATAACGCAAGGCATTCACAAAGGCTTTGCGGGAGTTTTCCCAATCTTTTTTTTCAAACAGTAAAATACCGAGTCCTTCATACGCAAAATAATATTGCGGATAGAGTTCGGTTACTTTTTTGTAATGTTTTATCGCATCCTCTTTATTGCCGAGGTCATCGTTTAATCCTGCAAGATAAATGTGAATAAAATATGAATCGGGGACAAGCTCGATTGCGCGGTTAAATGCAACACGGGCTTCTTCTCTCCTTCCGATTTGCAGATTATAAGAGCCGAGATCTGTCCAATGTGGAGCAGCATCGGGTTCCAAGTCGATCGCTTTTTGTATATCTGCAATCGCCTCCGCCATGCGGTTGGTTTCCGATTTTATCCGTGCCAATTCGGCGATTGCAAGACTGTTCTTTGGTTGATACTTCAAGACGGTGAGATAGCATTGCTCAGCTTCCGGCATCTTATTGTCCAGATAATACACCTTACCGCACCAAATCAATGCCTGAATATCGTTCGGATACTTTTTTAAAATTTTGCTGAATGTTTCTCCTGCTTCTTTGTAGCTGCCTTGATTGTAAAAATCAACGCCTTCTTCCTGTAAAGCCTGTACGTTGTCGGGATCAAGTTTTAATATCTTTTTTAAATACGTTTTCCGCATTTTTTTATCATTTTTCGCCTGTGCGACCATTGTCATCGTATACAGTACATTGAGGTCATTGGGATATTGTTTTTCCAGGGCTTTTGCCGTCTCCTCCGCATCCTGTATCCGGCCGGTTGAAACGAGTACCGCTACCTTTAAATTCCGTATGGAAAGGGAATTTCTGTCCTCTTCGGGCAATGTGTCAAAGAGTGCAATGGCTTCATCCGTTTTTTGTTCGTTTAATAATGTGTTGAGCCGCTGTCCGAATATAACACGCGGGGAAATTTCTTCAGCTGCTTCCGCCGCACTGCCGGCGGCTGCGGGCTTTTCGGATACTTTTCGGTTAGACTGCGTATGAGGCTTTGCGCTCTGTGCGCTCAAGCAGGAAAGTATACCGATTATAAGGGAGATACATACGGCTTTTTTTGAAATACTTCTATCCAAATGTTTCATGGAAACTCCTACGGAACGGTGATTAACTAAAACTAAAGAAACTGCTCAAAGCCTTTCGCTTTTGCATAACCCCGCTAGTCTACCCAAGTTTTCCAATCTGGTCTAGCGGTTATGTTAAACGGTTGTACATCCGTGTGCACTTTTCATGATGCGACAACGCAGATGCATCGTATATTTGCAAAGGGAAGGATTGCAATTATTATCCCCTTTTATTAGACTAACAGCGTATGAAGCATATTGTCGGCAGAGTAGTTGCATATACCGTTCTTTATTGTAGTGTTATTTTCGGTATTTTTGTTCTTCAGTTTACCAAAGGACAAACATTTTCTTTAACTTTAGGATCTATGGCCGTTACAGGCAGACAGGAGCGCACCGAAGCGGGTGAAACGCTCCCTCTTTTACCCCTTCATGTCGTGTCGAATGGGCTTGATTTATATATTAGTGACCAAAATCCCGTTTATGCCGTAGATGCAGCGGACACGATTTCCCCTTTGCGTGTACTATCGTACCAATTTTATGAAACGGAAGCACGTTTTTCGGTACACTGCTCTGATGATGTGGTTATTTCATTTTTTTCCGAAAAGCGGGGTGAAGTTGACAGCCTTATGGTTGAAGCGGTGCTTCCCGAAGGAATAAAAAGAGTATTGCTTCCGTGGAAGATTACTCAAAATGCCGGTATTGAGCGTGCCGACGGTAAGATCTTTGTGCGTTCCGGTAAAAAGCAATACACGTTTACCGGCAGCTTCGGGTTTGATACGGATGGTGAAAATACGGCGGCACAATTGGAAGGACCGCATCTGGTACTCGCAAAGACACAGCCGATTGCCTCTTACAAAACCTATTTGCCGCTCGAAGAGCTTGATATCACGACTATCCCGTCGATGGTACAGGCTTCTGCGGAATCATATACGGCAGCACTGAACACTTTTTCCTCAGCTGTCATCCATGCGGGTACGCAGGCACTTTCAGCTAAACAGATAACGGAGAAAACGTTGACGGCATATATTGCCGAAATGGGGCAGCGCGGCAAATTCGCCGGAGCGATGGAAGCTGCTCCTGCTCAAACGCTGGCGCGGAACGTGCGGACATATCTTTCAAATCCTTTTTACAATAATATACAGGAAACCCATGTAGGCTTGGCTGCTGACGATACAAAAAAAAGAGAGCTGTATGCTGCCCTTATCACGGATAATTCACTTGAAATTTTTGAACAAGACGGCTTAATACCGTTTTTAACCGACCGCGGCTCTAGTCGCAGCATAGAAGGTTTATTCCGGCTGATAGGAAAGCTGGATGCTGTACAGCTTAACGCACGGCAGGCGGCAGGGGTATTGGCAGTGTGGCTCGACTGTACGCATTACTACCCTGAGCAAAAGACATTGTTTGAAGATTTACTTCCGTTGTGCGAGAAAAAAATTACCGAATCCCTCTTGCTGATTAATGAAGGTTTATATCTGAGCAATAACGGCACGTATATCGATAGTGCAGACTCTTTAACTTCTGCACAAATACTGATGCGGTACGGAGCGGTTCAATCTTCGGTATGGCAATCCGTCGCCCGGATGCTGATAACCTCTTTATTAAGATACTCAGGCGAATCGACCGAGTTGCCGATAGGATTTACCATAACCGGCAGCAAATCGACACAGCTTGTAATTACAGCTGATGACAGCGGTATGCTGGATGCCGGTACGCTCTATCCTTTGCTAAAACCGGATAACAGTTGGTATCCCCATGCACAGTCGCTTGCTTTGCAGGCGGAAGCCGGTATTTGGGCGTGGACTTGTGCGCAGAACATCGAGGTTTTGGAAAACACTTCAAAAACCTTAGTATTGCGGATTCGCTTTCCGGAAGGCCAATCTCACTATCTTACCTTGCACGGTATTAGGTCTTTCTATCGAATTGAGATGTATGGTATTCCGTTCAGGAGCGATGCCCGTTTTGAAATGTATAACTCCTCCGGCTATGCCTATAATGCAGGAAGTAAGATTTTATACTTAAAGATGAGACATAAGAGCGAATACGAAACAATACGGCTTTCGCTCGGTTCAGCGCCACAGGATGCTGCTTCCGTGCGGCCTGCCCCATCTGCTTCCGGTTCAAATACAAGCACCGGAGCCGCTCCTTCTACGGAGGCAGCATCCTCTAACCAAGCGGCAGGCACAACTGGGGCTCTTTCGGTACCGCAACCGGAAAATCCCGCTCAGCCGGAGGATGCAGAATAGTTCACGGGAGTGTGAGACGGCTTCAAAGTGTTTCCTCACCGCATAAAAAAAGCCCTGCCGATATAATCGACAGGGCTTTCTAGAATAGTTTTTACAGCCATCGTACTTAGCTGCGTTATGCTTTTTGCTCGGTTATCCTTTTAGGTTCTGCGGCTATTTTTCCGCTAAAAGCATTGTTTTGGCGTCAAGTTTGCAGCCGGTATCAAAGTTCGCTTTACCGCGAGCTTTTAACGCGTGTATTTTAATAGCGTCCGGCGTCGGTTCCAAATACAGGATAACGTCTAGATCATCTGCATAAGGTTTTAAATCGGCATGAACGGCTTTTTCACGTGCGTCAGCGGAAGCAGAATACCAGACGAACATACCGGTTTCTTTTGCAAAAGTTTTTATCTGCTGAATCGCTTCGGGAACCGCTTTGGAAAAATCGAAATCATCGATAATCAGCGCGGAAGGCTTGGATCCGACTTCAAACAGCGCTTTTACGGTCTTGATAATTTGTGTCGTACGTACAATGTCTTGATTAAAATTCAGAACAATGCGTCGTGCGATAACCTCCGACTTTAACTCGGCTGCTTTTTCAAGGTGTTTTTTCTCGGCTGTTTCGTCGAACATATTGTTGTACCATGTAATGGCATAATCGGTTTGCTGACTGAACGAGATATGTACAATCGGTTTACCTTGCAGCAGCTGATCCAATCCGAGCTGTACCAGCATGGAAGTTTTTCCAACGCCTCTTTTAGCTGTTACAATACCGATTTCCCCCGGTTGTAACGCCCCTCCGAGCGCTTTCTCAAAATTACGAACAGCGCTGCGTTCGATTAAATCCTCTTTAACCATTTTCCGCCTCCTATTTTTGTTGTTCCGCTTTGCGTTTTTCTTCGTACGCCTTAATTAAGGTCTCCGTAACACTCTGGGGAGCTTTGCCGTACTTCGCAAATTCCATTGAGTATTCCGCTTTACCCTGCGTTGAAGAGCGCAAAATGGTTGAAAATCCGAACATTTCGCTTAACGGGACTTCTGCATCAACGCGGGTAAACTGTTCATCTTCGGTCGACGAAAGTATTATACCACGACGTTGGTTGATAAGTCCAAAGATATTTCCTTGAAATTCCTGAGGGCCTTCGATTGAAACTTTCATAATCGGTTCGAGTACAATCGGATTGGCTTTTTTGTACGCTTCGCGGAAAGCACCGATAGCGGCAGCCTGGAATGCCATATCGGAAGAGTCAACCGGGTGTGTTTGACCGTCGTTAATGGTAACCCGTACACCGACAATCGGGAAGCCGATAAGCGTACCCTTCTTCACAGCCGCTCTAAAGCCCTTATCACAAGACGGAATGAATTCCGAAGGAATGGCACCGCCCTTAATTTGATCGACAAACTCGTAGTCTTGCTCGGAAGTCGGTTCAATAAAGCCTGCAACACGGCCGAACTGACCGGAACCGCCCGTCTGCTTTTTATGGGTGTAGTTAAAATCTGCACGCTGGCTGATTGCTTCGCGGTAGGCAACTTGCGGCATACCGGTTTCTACGTCGCACTTGTATTCACGGCGCATTCGTTCGATGTATACATCCAAGTGGAGTTCGCCCATACCCTGAATAATCGTTTCGTTCGATTCGGTGTCCACATACGTGTGGAAAGTAGGGTCCTCTTTGGTAAAGCGGTTTAACGCCTTGCCCATCTGGTCGGCAGATTTTTTATCCTTGGGGGTAATCGAAAGCGAAATAACCGGATCGGGGACGTACATGGAACTCATTGCGTAGTTGAGGTCTCCGCCGCAGAACGTGTCTCCTGATGCACATTCGATACCGAAGAGAGCAACGATGTCTCCCGGGCCGCCTTCGGAAATATCTTCCATTTCGGCAGAGTTCATGCGGACGAGACGCCCAACCTTGAACTTTTTGCGTGAGCGGGTATTGTACAGTTCGCCGCCTTTTTTCAGCGTTCCCTGATAGATACGCACATAGGTCAGCTGACCGTATTTCCCATCCTCCAGCTTAAATCCGAGCGACACAACCGGATCATCGGGGTTAGTGCTCAATACAACCGGCTCTTCGTTTTTATCCAAATCGAGCGCTTTATTGGTAATTTCCGTCGGATTGGGTAAGTAGTAGGTAACGGCATCGAGCAGCGGCTGGATACCTTTGTTTTTATAGGCTGAACCGAGGAATACCGGTACAAATGCTTCTTTTAAGGTTCCTGCGCGTACCGCTGCACGGATCATCTCTTCCGTTTCGGCGCCTTCAAGATATGCTTCTGCAAGCTCATCGGAGAACATGGACGCTGCATCAATCATTTCCTCGCGGTATTTTTTTGCATCATCCAGCAGGTGCGCCGGAATTTCGGCAACGCGGAGTTCGGTGCCGCTGTCTCCTTCAAAGTACAGTGCCTTCATCGTTACGAGGTCGATAACGCCTTCGAGTTTGTCTTCAAGACCGATCGGGAGCTGCATCATATAGGCGTTGAGGCCAAGCTTTTCGCGGAGCTGCATCCGCACCTTTAACGGGTTTGCACCGGTTCTGTCACACTTGTTAACAAATGCGATACGCGGAACATGGTAGCGCTTGAGCTGGCGGTCAACCGTGATAGACTGAGACTGTACACCGGCAACGGAACAAAGTACCAAAATAGCGCCGTCCAAAACGCGTAATGAACGCTCAACCTCGATAGTAAAGTCAACGTGTCCGGGAGTGTCGATAACGTTAATGGTATGATCTTTCCATTGTACCTGTGTTGATGCGGACTGAATGGTGATACCGCGCTCCCGTTCCAATTCCATATTATCCATAACGGCGCCGACACCGTCTTTTCCGCGTACTTCGTGAATGGTATGAATACGGTCGCAATAAAACAAGATACGCTCTGAAAGGGTTGTTTTTCCCGAATCGATGTGCGCACTGATACCGATATTTCTCATTTTTGAAATATCACTACTCATAATTCTTTTACCTCATTTCTATAAGATTTTTACGTCAAAAAAAACAGCAGCTAAAAATATCAATTTTCAAAAACTGTCTATAAGCAAGATTATAAATTATACAGGAAACGGTTTTTGATTGCAAGACTAAGCTTTAAGTTATGTGAGAAAAAGGCGCAAAAAGCAGAAAGATGCCTCTTTCGTATACTAAAACGTGTCCAATATGTAACTGCTGCTGTTAAATACTGTTTAAACTGAAAGGACTATTTTAGTAATTGGAATTTTGAAAGATGTCTATTAATGATCAGTACATTTTATGAGTGCTGAGGGGATGGTCTATGGTTACAGTCAATGAAATTCAAAAGGCTTTGGACGGTATTCGTCCTCACTTGCAAGCGGATGGAGGCGATGTTGAATTTGTCTCATTATCCGATGACGGTGTTGTTTCCGTCCGATTAAAGGGGGCGTGCGGCTCCTGTCCGATGGCTTTGATGACGTTAAAATCCGGTATTGAAGCTCAACTAAAAGAATCCTATCCTGATATAAAAAAAGTCGTCTCCGTTTAATATCTTTACATTATCCCGATCTTGATATACTCAAGTTTTCGGGGTATTGTGCCGATACCTTAAAAGGAAATTTTTACAACAATGATCTTCTTCTTAATCTGAATTACTATAAAAGTTGTAGCATGCCGGTACTGTATATAAGTTTCCGGAGAAAGCTGCCGTATTAAACGAGAGCTTATTTACTTTAATAAGGAACTTCTATGAAAAAGCTACTGCTCTGTGTCTGTGCGTCCGCCTTTCTGGGGGCATTTCTATTTGCCGGAGGCAAGGTAGAAACCCGCACTGTAGAAAATCCCGAAAGCTGGGACGAATCTTTTGATCTTACGGGGAAAAAGCCGGGTAAGTATAATGTACTTGTTACGGCCGAAGATTCGGCAGGTAATATCGGAGAAGCCGGCCCCTTTAATATGTACATAGACCCCCGCTCGGATCAACCGGTTGTGTCTATTACAAACCCCTTCAAAAATATGAATATTACGGGAACTTTTAGTGCATCCGGAACATGTTTTGACGATGACGGTATCGATTATATTGAAGTAGCCTTAGACGACAATGAACCGGTCCGTGCAAAAGGTAAGCAGTTTTGGACACAAACCTTTAATACTGCCGACTTGCAAGAGGGGGTACACCGTATTACTGCATGGGGTATCGACATTAACGGACTAAAGAGTGACGGCGTTTCGGTTGAGTTTAATTTGAATCTGCATACGCCTGAAACCCTTGTAACCACTATGGATGACGGTGCCTTGATTTCCGGTAAACAGGTATTGGGAGGAATCGTGCGGGATGGAAACGGCGTGAGTAAGCTGTTCTATTCGCTGGATGCCGGACATACCTATACGCCGCTTGCGCTTAAATATGATAAAAAGGCGAACGTTTCTTCTTTCAAGCTTGACATTGATACACGTAAAATGCCTGAGGGGCCGACCGTATGTTGGTTTAAGGCGGTTGATAAATTAGGAGCCGAAGGTATTTCTACGTTCTTATTCTTTATTGATAATACTCCTCCTGTGGTTGATTTCTTTTATCCCGCCCCTTCCGAAAAGGTTAATAGCGTTTTTGGGATAGCAGGCTTTGCAAGCGATGCGGTAAATCTTAAGTCGTTATCGTGGCGAATGGGGAATCAAGCCGGAGATTTTGAACTGACTAAAGGAAATTCTTATTGGGTTAAAGAATTTGATGTGAGCGGTTTTTCAAATAAAACCGAGACCGTTGAGATTACTGCCGAAGATGCAGCCGGCAATATTACGAAGGTAGTACGGACAATTACGATTGATAAATCCGTGGATGCTCCCCGCCTTACAATAGTACAGCCCGTTGCCAATGCCATTACCGGTAACAGTATATATCTTGCCGGTTCAATTCAAAGTGGTTTCGGAGTTTCCGAAATACGCTATAGAATCGATCGAGGGGAGGAAGTAACCGTACCCGTCACCATGAGTGCTTTTGGCGTTCCTATTACCGATATTTCGGGAGGAACGCATACGGTTTCGGTGTATGCCGTTAACCCTCAAGGTGTAAGAGGGAATACCGAAACGGTATCTTTCTCGGTAATAGGTACGAAGTCCGTTATCGGACTTGAGGGAACTTCCGGTGTTGTGCAGTCGGCGGCTCCTGATAGCCGGACTCCCGTTACAATAACTGTCAGCGCCGGAGCCGGTCTTGATTCGGTTTCATACACTATTGCAGATAATGCTGAAATTCCTGTTTCAATCAGGAAAGGGGCTGCAAATACGCTTATCCGTATTCCGGTTGATTCTTCATTTACCGGCAAGGTGATTCCCGTTGCGGTACAAGCTTCCGATATATACGGCAGGGCGGTCGCTCAAACTATTTTAATTGATTCTCAGACAACTGCGGAAGAAGAAGCTTTTGCCTGGGCGGAAGGGAATAAATCTTCTGACGGAACTTTTGTTTTATCCGATAACAATACGCTAACGGCGGTGTATCGTCCTGCAGGCGAGGCTGAGATTGCTTCCGTCGAATTAGCCGGTTCTACAATACCCTGCGAATTGTCGTTTTCGGGACATGTCATTGCGCTCGCTGTCACTGAAGAAGGAGTATATAAAAATGTACGGATTACCGTTACGGATACGGAAGGCCGGACTTTTACCTCTTCGGGTATTAATATTCTCGTTGATAAAACCGCTCCGGTAATTAAACTGACGCTTGCCGAAGAGCCTCGCTTTATAAAAGAATCGCTGGAATTAGCCGGCACAATTTCCGATATTTCCGCATTACAGTCGATAACATACACGGTTGGAGATGCCGAAGCGCAACCGCTTCCTTCCGCTAAGTTCTCTCAGAAAATTGCGCTGGAAAATTATCCTGACGGCGTTATTGTTGTGGGTGTACATGCAGTCGATGTGCTTGGACAGAAAAGCTCTGCATATCGGACATTCTATAAAAATTCGCAGGGACCGCAGGTGTCGCTTATCCTTCCTCGTGAAGGCGATAAGGTGAACGGTTCTATTTTGGTGGCTTTTAAACCGGATAACTATTCTGCCCTCGAAAAAATCGAGTATAAACCGGAAGGTTCTAATCGTCCCTGGGAGCCCATGGAAATTTCTCCTCTTCCCCATAGAATTATCGGGACGGCAGCCGCACCGATCGGTAAGGGAATGGTGTTCCGATTTACAGATAAAGCAGGGAATGTCTCAACATATAACGAGTATCCTTTTGAAATAGACACTGAGTCGGATAAGCCGATTATTGAAGTTCACTTACCGGAAGAAGATGCCATTGTAGTAAAAGATTTTGTCCTGTCCGGTATCATCCATGACGATGACGGCGTCTCAAAAGTCTTTTATCAGATTGACAACGGTGCAATCAAATCTCTTGAAGTAAAGAATACCTTTACGGTTCCGCTTGCTTTAACCGATTTTACGGATAATGAACATACTATTTCGATTTATGCCGAAGATATTTATGGCGTTAAGAGCAATGTATTTAAGCGGAAAGTTCGGGTTTCTCTTGAACCTCCGTCAGTTGCGGTTCAGGTGCCGGCGAGTACGTCCATAGTAAAAGATATTATTTCTATCAAAGGAACTGCAGCCGATAAAAACGGCATCAAGTCAATTGAGGTGTCGATTGACAACGGAAATACCTATTCTAAAGCAGAAGGTGGTGAGAACTGGTACTATGATTTTAATACCGCTGTGATTGCCGATGGAACCCATGTAGTGTTTATAAAAGCTGTAGACCAATACGGCGAAGAATCTCGAGCTTCTACTCTGGTAAACATCGATAATACGGCACCGGTACTCCAGTTTGAATATCCCATCCCCGGTGGAAGATACGACAATGAGCTTTTTGTTTCCGGACAGGTATATGACGAAATCGCCTTAAAAGAAGTTGCTGTTCATATCAAAGGATTACAAGGTCAGTCGGTGCCGGCAAAGTTTTCAAATACAGTGCTTGAACCGAAGCTTATCGTCTCAAAAAGTATCAATGTTGCAGATCTTCCTGAAGGATCTTATAACCTTGAAATTGTCGGTTCAGATGAAGCAGGAAATGTTACCAATATTGCCCGAAACTTTGTCATTGATCGTAGTAATGATAAAGGAAAGATTGAGCTTCTCGCTCCGCTTATGGGAGAAACATTGGTCGGCGAGTTTAATATATATGGAAAGATTTCCAGTACGATTTTTCCTGAGTCCGCGACCTTATATATCGATGGTGCGGAGCGCGGTACATCCACTATTTCTCCGACCGGTTATTTTAATTTTAGAATAACGCCTGAAGGTATGACCGAGGGTTCACATAAAATATCGGTTAAAGCAGAAATTGTAAAAAATAAACCGGAAAGTTCTGCCATTCATTCGATAGTTTATAAGACCTCTGGTCCGTGGATTACGATTGATAATTTTGCAATGGGTGATTTTGCCGTTGAGCGGCCGTATCTGAAAGGTAAGGCGGGATACACTCTTTCCGAAGAAGAGAAGTTATTACTCAAAGACAAATCTACGGCAGTTGGTGTTCGCGAAGCAATCGCTGCAAAGAAATTAGTTGCAGTAGAACTGAGTTTTAATAACGGTAGAACATTTGTTCCGCTCGGTTCGAAAGCCAACTGGAAATACCGGCTTGAAACCGGAGATATGGCAGAAGGTGAACATTTCTTGCTCGTGCGTGCTCGAATGGCAAATAATGAAACTGCTGTTTGCCGTATGGTGGTGAGTATCGATAAGACGGCTCCTGTTGTTACCCTGCTTACTCCGGATGAAGGCGGAACCTATAACCAATCTTTGACGTATGCAGGATTAGCGACCGATGATGTTTCCCTTACTAATGTTTCTTTGTCTTTACGAAAGGGTGATAAATACCTTTATGGTATACCAAAGGTCATACAAGGGTTGCATTTTGATGTCGGTTTCTGGGGGGCTACGTTGTGGAATGCCGGGGTTGGGTTGAGTTTCTTCGGCAGCAATGTGAAATTACAGCTTCATTATGGACAGTTCTTGCAATCGCAATGGGATTTATTCTATAAGGGCAAGGTAAGAATGCGGTACGGCGGGCACGTCTTTAGTATGAAGATTCTTGCAAACGTATTCGAGCTGCCTTTTGAATCTTTTGCGGGTCCCGATTGGTCGTGGTTATATATGACCGGTGCTTTAGGCGCAAATTTCTCGGTCTTTACGCAAACACAGAAAGGGACGCCGCAAGTCCTTGCTGCTATGCTTGCGCAGATAGAGTTCCCTCGTGTTAAGTTATCGAAGAAGAAAATGAAGTATTTTAGAAGCTTTGCTGTGTATACGGAAGGTCAACTTTGGTTTATCCCGACCGATGTCAGCGGCGGTTCTTCCTCAGCAATAAGGGGTGTCCTTCCGCATATATCGGTCGGTCTCCGCTTTGATGTATTCTAAAAAAAATGCAGCGCCTTTGGCGCTGCATTTTTTGTTTTAAAAGATGTTTAACGTATCATGTTGGAGTAAAAATACACACGTTTGCAAAAACGGCCGGTTTTTTCTATAATACAACGATAATGAGTATGCAAAAACCTTTTTATGAAAAATTTATTAAAAAACCGTCTTCCGTCCGGACGCAAGACAAGCGCAATCAATTCCAAGTAGAGGAAAAGAACCGGAAGCATCAGTCAAAAGAGAAGGATATTTATCAAAAAACTTCCGGACAGCGTCTTAATCAAAAAAATGAGAAGCAAAGCAAAAATCGAAACACTGCACTTTATACATTCGGCAGACCGATATTTGCAGAGCTGACTCCTGAAGCTAAAAATATCTTAGAGCATTTCCCTGCCTTGTTGGATCAGGTTTTACCGCTCGATGCAAAAAAGAAGCAACTGTTACCGCAGCATATTCATACGCTTTTCCATGAGTTGACGGATGAACGCAGCAGTAGAAAAACACAGTATTTAAATGATCCGGTAAAGCTGTCGGCATATACGCACTATTATGTTTGGTGGAATTTAGTGCGGCTTAGCAAGCTCCTACAGAATATTGATATCCGGCTTGATGACGGTGATTATGCGGCAGACTTCGGTTCGGGGCCGCTTACTTTTGTCTGCGCTTTATGGATTACAAAACCGGAGCTGCGGAAAAAACGGCTGACATGGTATTGCTTAGATATTTCCAATAAAGCACTCAGCTTCGGGGAAGAGCTTTTTTTAGCGCTCTGTGCATACACCGGTAAAAAGAACAACAACGGGGAAATTCCGTGGACTGTTAAAAAAGTGTGCGGCGCATTCGGTACGCCATTGTCCGAAAAAGTATCGCTGGTAACGGAAGCAAATATGTTCAATGAAATATTTTGGAACAGCCCGCTCTCCCTCGATGACCAGGCCGAAAAAACGCACCGTACGGTTATGCACTATCTAAAGCCCGCCGGTTCGGTTCTGTTCATTGAACCGGGGATACCGCTTGCAGGCGAGTTTTTAAGCCTGTTGAGAACGGAATTTTTAGCGGCAGGTTTTTCTATATATGCGCCGTGTCCCCATGCCGGAGTTTGTTGTTTCCCCAATCGTCCTCTCCAAACCGGAACGGCGAAAATGCCGGTAGCGTTTCATAAATGGTGCCATTTTACTTTTGAAACGCACGATTCGCCTGAGAACCTTCTCCGTCTTTCGGAAGCATCCCATTTGGGAAAAGAGCGTGCAAGTTTAAGTTTTTTATACGGCACGTTATCCTCATCCGCATTATCTTCCGGCACCGTGCAGCGGGGGGCTTCCGATGGAATACCCGTGCGTATCTGTTCGGATATCATCAAACCGGATCCCCAAACTATCGGCAGATATGCCTGTTCGGAAAAAGGTTTTATGCTTATTACCGGCCATGCGTACAAAGAATCGGTGTTAAATACCGCCGTATCGGGCACGCTGCTTATTCTGCCGGAAGAGTCAGTGAAGCTTAATCAGCGGGATAAAAAGACCCATGCACTGTTGGTGGAAGTACCGTAAAAGCGGAGGGAAACGATTAGTTCGAAATTGCTATGGACACCATCATGGTTGACGAATCTATCGTTTTGTTTCCCTGTGTATCCATCCCTCTCTCTCCGCCCTTTACTTACTCCAACTCACTTATATCAAGCCGGTCAAAACCTTCCAGTAATGTGCGGGCGATGTCTTTCAGCTTTGCAAGATCACCTTTTCGGGCGCTTTCGATGTTCAGCGGCATAACGGGGTCGTGCAGGGATAGGCGGAGCAGCATCCAGCCTTGTGCTTCGGCGTTTTTAAATGAAATACGCACCCCTTCATACGACTGCGGCAGTTCAAAACCGGCTTTTGCGGCGCGCTCCTTAAATGCTTGCAGGATTGACGTGCCATATTCTTTAAAGTCATCGCCTCGTATCTTAAAACGCAATTCCGTTTCTTCTACCATCGGCGGGAGCTTTTCAATCAGGCTTTCGATATTTTTTCCTGCGTGCTTTGCGTTCGCAAGCGCCGTAACCAGCTTTACCGCAAGAAAAGCGCCGTCATCGAGGTAGTAATTGTCTTTCAGCGCGCCGTGTCCGGACGTTTCCATCGCCAGCGGGCTGATAAGCCCTTGCTCGTTCAATTCGCGGCATTTGTTGATTACGTTTTTGTAGCCGCGCATATACCGCAGATGGGTAAGCCCTAACTCCTGCTCAAGAAAGAAGGTGAGCCGGTCGGAAGTTACCGAATCGGTAACGATGGTGCTGTGCGGATAGTCGGGTGCAAGGATTGCCGCCGTCATTGCGATAATTGCATCGCGGTTGACTTCCGTTCCGTCGGATAGTACTGCCGACATACGGTCAACATCCGTGTCGAAAATCAAGCCTAGATCGGAGCTGCTTTGCACGGTAGCGGTTTTAGCCGCTTCCATCGCCGCCTTGTTTTCGGGATTGGGAATGTGATTGGGAAAGGTGCCGTCCGGTTCAAGGAAGCGGCTGCCGCTGGTATCGGCGCCAAGCGCTTTTAATACCTGCTTTGCAAAAAAGCCGCCTGCACCGTTCCCGGCATCGACCGCGATTTTTAAGTTTGCAAGCGGCTTTTCGGCATGGAAGCTCAAGCCTTTCCGGATGGCGTCTTGCAGGTGTTTTGAGTATCGAGCAATTAAATCGAATGACCGGCATTTCGACGCGCTGCTGTCTCCGGTAATCTGTTGTGCGGCGGTATCAGGCGGAATGGCATTACTGTGCTGCGCTGTAGCATCATGCTGTGCGGCGGCACTGCGTAAAATTTCCGTGATGTCGGTGCGTTCAAGCCCGCCTGTTTTATCGAAGAACTTGAACCCGTTCCGGTTGAACGGGAGGTGGCTTGCGGTAATCATAATTGAGCCGTCAAAGTTTGTTTCTTCAAACACGGTGCCCATAAACATTGCCGGTGTGGTAGCAAGCGAGCAGCGCACGATAGTAACCCGCTGCGCCGCAAGCCCTTCGATGAGCGCATTTTCAAGCGCTTCGCCGGAAAGCCGGGAATCCCGTCCGATACCGATTACCAGCGTATCCGTGCTGCGTCCTGTTTTTGCAGAAAGCCAGAGCGCAAACGCCGCGCCGATGTTCCGGCAGACTTCGGTCGTTAAATTTACCTGTTCGCCGTCAACGCCTTCCAGCGCAACGCCGCGGATATCGCTGCCGTTTTGCAGCTTCAAAAAATCATGTTCGTTCATAGTGTGTTTATTATAGCAAAAAACTGCGTGTGGGGTAGAGGGGGAAGCGCGGCTTTTAGTCGGAGAGAGCCCCCTCGCAAAATGATGATCTGATGATATAGCTTGCTTGATATATAAAACTGCGGTACCATTAGGGAATGAGCAGGAATATAAACATGAACAAAAGATTTTTTTATTGGTTTATTATCAGTATTGCTGTTGCGGCACAGTTAGCTGCGACAGAGACGGTGCGTTTTCAGGAGCAGACTTACAGCGGTTCTGTAACGTATAACGAAAAGGCTCAGCCGGGAGACGCAGTATTCGTACGTCTTTCGATGAAGATGCCCGGAGCAACGTCTGATAAGACCTCACAAAAGCCTACCGCCGTTTTGCAGCTCTTTAAGGGAAAAGAGCTGGCTGCTTCCGCGCCGTTCTTCTTTACAAATCCACAAAATCGCAATGCGGAAACGGCTGAGATGCTTGCGGGTATTCCGCTTTCGACATGGCTTTCCGACAAGGATGTTTATTCACTTAAAGTGATTATTTCAATAGGGGACGCACAGAAAAAAGAAATAACGCTGCCCTTCAGTATTCAGAAAAAGCAATTTGTTTCCGAGCGTATTGTGCTTGATGCAAGAAATACAGGAATTAGGAAGGATGTGAGTCCGGAACGCCGTGCACAAAGTGAAAAACTCAATAAAATTCTTGAAACGGTAACACCGCAGGATGTGTATACATTGAAGCCCTTTACAATACCGGTAGATTCAAAACGGATCACGTCCGGTTTTGGCGACCGCAGGGTCTTTGAATATACCGACAAGCAAACGAGTACTACGCTGCATTATGGAATAGATTATGGAGTGCCGACAGGAACGCCTGTTCATTCCTGTGCCGAGGGAAAAGTTGTGCTGGCAGAGAACCGTATTTCTACCGGCTGGAGCGTTGTGGTAGAACATTTGCCGGGACTATACAGTCTCTATTACCACATGGATTCGCTGAACGTGCAAGAAGGTCAATATGTCAAACAAGGGGAAAAGCTTGGCCTTTCAGGTGCAACGGGGCTTGCAACCGGGCCGCATCTGCACTGGGAAGTGCGGCTGAATATGGGCGCTGTAAATCCCGAATTCTTTTTGAAAGAGTTTGCGTTTTGACTTTGATATCTTCCCATGCATTATCTGCATCATCAGAAAATCTTTATGCATTTTTATCTGTATGAGTATTTTATACTCCGACGTTCTACGTCGAGGGAAACAGCATAGGGTAAAGTATATATCTTGATTTCTGCATAAAACCGCAGTACCATTAGGAAGTAAAAGATTATGATGGGAAAGATTATGAGGTCTGCTGAATAATGTGCTGCGGTGGGCGTGAATGAACGGGGGCCGATTGCATCAATGTAAGAGGAGGTAAATATGACATACGAAATGTTGGAACAGCAGATAAAATCCCTTCCGTATGAATATTATATGCAAGTTGAGCATTTTGTAAATTTTATGGTACACGAAGCGGGGAAACAGGCTGACGAAAAATATGCTGCTGCTATTTCTGAAAAATTGAAGAGTGTTTATTCACAGATACCGGCAGCTGCACAAATAACTTTATCGGCAGCAACATTGGATTCATGGCGGGAGCTTACAAAAAATGATACGTGGTGAAATATACTGGGCTGATTACGGAATACCGTATGGAAGTGAGCCTGGATTTAAAAGACCTGTTGTGATCGTCCAGAATGATGCATTTAATATCAAGGAACTCCATACTGTTCTTGCCGTTCCGTTGACAACCAATATAATACTCGCTGATGCTCCCGGGAATGTATTTATCGATAAAATAGATAGCGGTCTTCCAAAAGATTCCGTCGCAGTGGTATCGCAAACAGGAGTGATTGATAAAGCAAGAATTTCTGAAAAAGTTGGCATCCTACCTTTTGATGATATGCATGAAATTGATGCCGGACTTTGTTTGATTTTGGGGCTTAATTAAAAAGCTCATTTTAGTATTCTTATAAACTCGTCCGAGTGTGTTATAATGTGTGGCATATTCAAATACGAAAGCGGAGGAGGGGTAAATGATGTCTATTAAGGCAAAAGACATGACGATGGCGGAACGCAAGGAACGTGTGGCGCAGCTGGTAAATCAATTTAAGGAGAATGAGGCGTTTTATCTTTCCAAGAATTTTGTTGAAAGCGAAGTACGTAATAAGTTTATCGATCCGCTGCTTGAATGTCTGAAGTGGGATGTTTAACTTCGGCTGCTAATACGTTTGCACAGCCGAAAAAATTCTTTGATTATCGAAAACAAAATATAAAAAGCGGCGGTGATTGGAATGTTTACAGCAAAGATAGAATTGTCGTAAGGTAAATCGATTCTATACCAATCGTAGGTCTATGTAAAGCTGACATACTTGCATCAAATACACTATATAGTATTTGGTCGAAAACTCCTGATTTTTCATTATTATATATACTGTGTATATTAAATTCAAAATTAATAAAAAAATATTGGAGTACAACATACTCCGATAACAAGTTACTATTTTCTAAAATAAAAGGATATCAGCTAAAAGAACGGCCTATTAAAAAAATTCCGCTTCAAGAGCAAACGCCGCTTATCCATTTTGCTGAGCAAATGCTTGATGCACAGGAATAGCTGGACAGTGCAATATCCGATTCTGATAAAAAATTCTTACAACAGCGGGTTGACATTTTAGATAAGCAGATAAATACTGTTGTATATGGACTGTACGGGTTGACGGCGGATGAGGTGAAGATTGTGGAGGGGGAGTAGGGATAATTTATGAGAGATAAAACTAATGCAGAAATAACAGTATATCCTAAACTTATCAAGAATATGCCGTGTGAAGAAGATTTATTTGCTGGTAAAGCACATACAACAATTGCACAAAATATTTGTAATACCATAAAAAATAATCTTGATTGTCGTATGATAGGTCTTGACGGATCTTGGGGGACCGGTAAGTCAAACTTATTAAAAATACTTGAAAAACAGCTTAATCAACAAGAGTATGAAAAATATTATTTTTTTTATATGACGCATGGGGACATCAAGAAGATATTCAACGACGTGCAATTTTAGAGAATTTGACTGATTTTCTTGTTAAAGAGAAAAAGATTCTTGATAGTAAGAAATGGAAAGAAAAATGTAAAAATCTTGAATCAAAAACAAAAGAAACGGAAGTAAAAACGATACCTAAATTAAGTATCGGAGTTATCATAGGTGTTCTATCTGTTATAATAGCACCTGCTTTAAAACCGATCTCTGATTTATTACAAGAATCTTATCCAATAATTAGTAAATATATATATTGTATACCTTTAGGTTCATTAATGCTTGTGTTATGTTTTAAGATATTAAAACATATTTGGCATTGTATAATATGTTTTTATAAAAGGGGTAAAAATCAACAAAAATTTAAATTTATTTTTGATGAAATATTTGCTTTTTATACAAAAGATAGAAAAGACATTGTAACCCATGAGGTAATCTCTGAACGTAATCCTTCCTCAAAAGATTTTAAAGATTGGATAAAAGAGATATCTGAGGACTTAGAAAATAATAATCTTATAATTATTTTCGATAATATGGATAGGCTTCCGTCCAATAAAGTACAAGAACTTTGGTCATCGATTCATAGTTTTTTTGCAGAAGAAAGATATGAGGGGAGATGGGTTATTGTTCCTTTTGATAGGCTGCATATACGAAATGCTTTTAAGAAAGAGGATATACAAATACCTAAGACAGAAAAAGAGAATACTTCTGCAGATAAATATATATGTTATGGCGATGATTTTATCAATAAAACCTTTGATGTTGTCTACAGGGTATCTCCGCCTATTATGTCTGATTGGAAAGATTATTTTAGAATGCAGTGGAAAGAGGCATTCGGGAATACGATTGAGCAAAACAACTATGAAAATGTGATGCAAATATATGATATGTTGACAATAGAGCAATCACCTCGAAAAATTATTGCATTCATAAATGAAATAGTGACGATTAAACAAATTGTAAAAGATACCATACCCTACCAATATATTGCATTGTACATATTTGGTAAACAAAGAATGACCGAAAAAGGTATTACCGAAATTTTTTCGCCTACCTTTTTAGGTGCTATTGACTTCTTATATAAAAATGACACTGACCTAGCAAAATATCTTGCTGCATTATATTACCAATTACCACCGGAGCAGGTAAAAAGCGTCATATTCAAGGAAAAACTTAAGCAGTCACTCGACAGCAAGGATGTGATTACCGTTAAAGAAATCAGTAATTCGCCTCTTTTTATTGATGTACTAGAATCTGCTTTGCCGGAGGTTACCAATGTTGGTAATACGGCAGAGGTCATTAATGATGTTTTCCGTGATAAACAAGATGACCCATATACCAAACATATGTGGAGAGTTCTTTACAATAAGTCAAGAGATAAAACGGAAACAAAACTAGAAAATTATCAGTATATATTACTTACCCATATTGAAGCTCCTGCACAATATCTAATGAACATTATAAATACATTAGCAAATGATAAAAATTTTAATTCTAAGCAGTATTATAGTGATATTACAAAGCTTAGTGAATTAAAAAATATTAATGTTTTTGACTACATCAAATCTAAAGAATTACAGGTAGAGCAGTTTATTACTTTTATTAACCTTGCGAAAGAAAAAATAGAAAAGTATAAAATTACTTGTGATAATGATGAACTAGATGAATACTTAGCAACATTGGAAGTTTTAAAATTAAAAGAAATAAATTTTATACCATACATTGTAAAAGAATATGATTTTGATAAATATAAAAAACACTTGGTTGAGCTTATCTCAAAAAATCAAAGCTCTAAAGAATATATTAAACTTTTATATACTCGTCTAAAAGAAATTGAACGTCCTGTGAAACAAGAGCTTTTAACTGATAGTGAGATTTATTCACTGTTTACCCAATTTAATAATCAAGATGAGTTTTACTATGATTTAATTTGTATGAGGATTGCACGATTTGATGATTTTAGTTCATCATATTCAAGCCCCTTCGATGCTGTGCTAAAGAACAATAAGGATAAGATATCTTTAAAAATAGCAGAAAGAATCGAGTATTACACCGATTACAGTGATATACTCATAAATTTATCAAAAATAGACTTTCCTCTTTATAAATCAATGGCACAGGATTTAACGAAAAGATCTTATGGTGTATCACGTGCAAGAATTGAAATAATCTTAAATGATTATGATGTTATTAGTAAAAAACTGGAACTTCCACATAAGACATTGCTTTCTCGTTTAGAGGGCTGGAGTGAGTATGCAATCAGAGATATCACTATATCTAATATAATACATATATCGGTTGCCTTTTTTAAAGCAGTACATAATGAAAACATCAAAAATGAATTGACTGATCATTGTATGAATACGCTTGATGAATATCTGAAAAGCCTTACTAAAGAACTATGGATTGAAGAAATTAAAAATAAAGGCTTTGCTTACCAAACAATCGAATACAGTACATTACCACTACAGCATAGCGCTGTTGAGGCGTTGGAAGATGTTATCAAAAGTTTTGTAAAATCAGAATCAGATTTTACAAATTGTACAGATCAGATTACATATTTAATTGAAAAAGCAGAAAAAGATAGTCGTTCGTTACAAAGTATTGCAAAGGATATCAGGGATATTTTTACCAATGGAAAGGTAGAAATGACAACAGAGCTTTTTTCAACTATAGGAGTTCTTCTATTGAAACGAGGCAAACTTGAACAGAAAACGGAAGCTCTACGTACGGTATTTCCTAATACTGTTGTTGATTCATATATTGATCTATTACTCCAATACAGTAAATCAATAAAAAAGATAATACAGCAAGCAGATACTGAAGAAGTTGAATCGTTTGCCGCTCATCTGATAAGTATGTCGGATAAAGATGAGCGAGCGCTTGAACTTATCAAAAAACTTGGGCTATCTCAATCTGAGAACAAAGAAAATACAAAAACCGATAAATTATAATTACACAGTATCTCCCTCAATGTCTTACGAAACAATTATCAAACAAGTAAAAATGTTACCGGAACCATTGTTAGCATCAGTATCAACCTTCATCAAACTATTTGAATCTGCGTAATGCAATTTTACTGAAAACCACGCCGGTCACGCAAAGCCTAAAAAAAAACTTTTTTTGCATTAGCGGAAAAATACACCTTGACCAGAACGCTGTTACCGAGTTACGCGAGGTAAGCTTGATATGATTTGATCTACTGAATGAATCTTTTAACCCACGTATCTAAAAAATTCATTTGCTCTTCCGTATGAAACCAATGTTCGCCCCTATCAAAAACCGTTAAGCTCGCGTTTATTGTATGTGCAAAATTCGTCATTGTTTCCAAAGAAGTCATATCGTCTTTTTTACCGTAAAGAATGCCGGTAGGAATGTTCCATGTTATAGGATTGTTCCTGACAAAAGAAAGGTATTCCCACGATAATGGTTCGCCGAAAGAAGTACTGATTATCTTTTTTGCCCTCAGCTCTTCTTCGGATACCTTTGCCTTTTTCATCATAGTTAAGATTAGATTTTCCATATCGACAATGGGCGAAATAAACAGGGCTTTTGTGATTGGCTTTTTCGATAAAGAAATCAGAGAAAAATAAGCTCCTATACTGTTTGCGATTAATAAAATTTCACTGTACTTTGGAGCGATAAAATCAAAATAGTTTTGAAATTCTTCTTTAGCCTGCCACGGTAATTCCGCTTTATAATCGAAACCTATAACTTCATAATCGTCATTAAAAAGTTTTTTATAATGATCGGCTTCGTCTGTGGAACCGCCTTTTCCGTGCACATATATAACAGCGTTGTTCATTTAAAATAGCTCCTATTCTGCATCTATAAATCCGAAACAATAAATTATTTTAAGAAATCTTCCCAATTTCGCCAACCGGCATAGGAAAATTCTAAGGCAGGGCAACCGCATTACAAATATTTTTAGCGGTTGCCTTCCTTCCTCTGTGCGAAATTTTGCTTAAAATTTCGCACATTTTTCCAGCAAATGGGTAAACGCATCAGGTAGAGTAGATATAAATCGCGGAAAAATTGAGACTGTGAGACCATTTGAACCATCTTCAACTGTTGTACATCCGTGTACAACAGTTGAAGGCGAGTTTTGTGCGCGCACAAAACATCGCTGCTGTATGGAACTACTGCCATCCTTGGCCGTTCTGGTCGAATAGTATCAATTTTTCCGCGGGGAGACTAAAAAAACGACCTGATGCGTTTATCCTGAATTCTAAAGTCAATACATGGGAATTTCCAGAGTAATCCCCGCTTCCCACCTGTTGCCTTTCCGTTCAAAAATCGTGATGTTATCAACCGGAAAGTCTTCCGCAAGGTTCATTTCGTTCATAACTTGAAGCGCCTTCGTCATTATGCCTACAGAAATATCCCGATTTGCAACAGTTGCATGAGGCTGGAAAGGCTTTTTGTCTTTTTTCGTACAGCCCGGACAGGCATTCAAAATTGCTTGTATTGTTTTATCACGGAGCTTTGTCCAATTTTCATCTGCAACGACGTTTGCAAAAAGCGTTCTATCTCCAAACGCATCAAAGTTATCAATATGAGCAGTAAAACCTAAACCTTTGGGCAAGACTTCTTTTTCAATCGCGCTGATTAAATCAGCTGTTGAATATTCTTCTTGCAATCTGAACGGAGGGACGAGTGTAACATGGATGGGTGTACCATGCCCTGACTTGCAGCCGTAAACCTCGTTCATATAACGGCGGCAATCTTCAAGAGTAAGGGTTATATCCTCTGGGAGGAGAACGCCGATAAAATGCGTTTGCTGCGGAACATTGTTTTGTTTCATCTCTATCATTATAGCATGGAACCATGTATCATTCTATCTTGGTGTTCTTCAGTATTCTGAATGCCGGCAGCTGGATTTTCTCAAAGTTATGATATAATAGTTATGCAATGTTAAGGTTAACTGAAAATGATTCATAATCCGGTATTTTTTCATGTTGATTTAGATGCTTTTTTTGCCTCGGTAGAACAGCTTGATAATCCGGCTTATCGCGGCAAGCCGGTTATTGTCGGCGGGCTTGGTAGGCGAGGTGTTGTTTCAACTGCTTCGTATGAAGCGCGGAAATTCGGTGTCCATTCTGCGATGCCGATAGCCCGTGCGCGTGCCTTGTGTCCGCAGGGGATCTTTATAAAAACACGAATGCAGCGTTACTATGAAAAATCGAAAGAGATTATGAGCATTTTTAAAAACTTTAGTCCCGATATACAGCAGCTTTCTGTCGATGAAGCGTTCCTCGATATGAGCGGTACTGAAAAAATATTCGGCGATACGACAACGGCAGCCCGGCTTTTAAAAACTACCATTTTTGAACAAACCGGTTTGCGCGTTTCCGTAGGAGCTGCTTCTAATAAGTACATTGCAAAAATTGCGTCGGGACAATCGAAGCCGGATGGTTTGCTGGTTATTCCGCCAGGCGGAGAAGGGGCGTTTATGCAGTCGCTGCGTTTAAGCGATGTATGGGGGATCGGCGGCAAAACGCGTGCGAGACTTGCGGAGGCCGGTCTGACGACTATTGCTGAAATTCTCAAACAGCAGGAATCCGTTTTACAGCTGATTATCGGGAATGCCGCCGGTACGTTTTTGTATCAAGCCGTCCGCGGAGATATGGCGCATGTTTTTAACGAAGAGCGGAAAAGTCATGCTATCAGTACGGAACGCACGTTTGAAACCGATCTTCATGAAAGAGACGAAATCTCCGATGTGCTGTTTCAGCTGAGTGCTGAGTTGATGTGCCGTATTCTTGATGAGCGTATTCAAAGCCGCACCGTACATATTAAAATACGGTATACGGATTTTACCACCATTTCGGCACAGCAGAGCGGGGCATTGATTAACGATTCTGCTGATTTATATGAGCGGGCACAAAAGCTGTTCTTTTCCCGTTTTGATACGGCGCTGTCCGTCCGGCTTATCGGGATTGGGGTGGATGTCGGCAGCGACAACAGTCAGTTGGAGCTTTTTGCTTCCGAAAAAGCGACAAAAAAACGTAAAATTGAAGAAGCGGTTTTGAATATTGCAAAGAAGAATAAAGATGTCAAAATTGTGCAAGCACGATTGCTCCCGCGGGGAGAATAGCGGAGTATAATGAGTTTATGGCTTGCTTCCGTACTTCGGGATTGTCTCTGCGGCAAGGGATGCGTCTGTATACGATTGTGCCGGCACTGTGTCTTTTATCGCTGTGGCTTTTGAGTTCGTAGTTTGTGCTGCTTTTACGTTTTCCTTTTGCACTGTTGTATTAGATGATATGACGGCGGAGGAATCAAGTTCCATAAGGTTATCTGTCCACACTTCGCATTGGTTCATAACAGTTTCCACTGCATCTTCTACCCCTGCTGGCGGGTAATCATATTTTTTTAAGAGTCTTTTGATAAGCATCCGCATGTGTGCCCGAGCACCTGCTTTCCGCGACCAATCGATGGTTTTATTTTTACGCAGTGTTTCGGTTAATGCCTTTGTCATTGCAATCAGCTCACCATTTTTATAAAAATCTTTGATTGCTTCAGGCTTCGTGAGAGCATCATAAAACGCGGATTCTTCGGCGCTCAAGCCTAGCTGTTTTCCTTCCTGTTCGGCTTCGGTGATTTGCCGTGCGAGTTTGAGCATCTCGGCTATGACTTCTTCGTTGGTAAGCATCCCGTTCAAATAGGCATTTACGGTCTGCTGCAGCATTTTGCTGAATTTTTCTGATTTTACAACATTGTACCTCTGATAGATATGTACTTGTTCCGCAAGCAGCCGCTTGAGCAGCTCGACGGCAAGGTTGCGCTCTTTCATATTCGCAATATCTTCTAAAAATCCCGGAGAAAAGAGGGAAAAAGCTTTTGAAATATCCGAAAAAAGATTGACTACACCGCTGCTTTTAATACTCTGCATTAAAAGCGCATTGATCTGAGCATTCAATTCAGGCAGTGAAAGCCGTTTGCCGCCACCGGTATAGCTTAATCTGACTAACAAAACACGTACCGCTTCAAAAAAAGCAGCTTCAAACCGTTGCGGTTCTACAGCAACGGAAGAACAGAGGGAGAGTGCTTGCCGGAGCAAGAATGCTTCTTTCAAAAAAGTGTCTTTTTGCTTTTCTTTTTCACGTGCCATAAGAAAGTTCACCGCACCGCTTATCGCCTTTGCCCGTTCCAGATCGGTACCGGTCATAAACATAGAGTAATCATAGCCATGTAAGAGGTCTTGGCAGATAGAAAGTTTTTCTAGGAAGGTAGGATAAGCAACGGAAAGAATATCAGTGTCGCCGTATTGTTTTTTATCGCGGCTGGTGTAGTCGTTCATTGCCTGTTTGAGCGCCCGTATAATCCCGATGTAATCGACTACGAGTCCTCCTTCTTTATCCTGAAAAACACGGTTGACACGGGCGATTGCCTGCATCAGATTATGCCCAGCCATCGGCTTGTATATATACATGGTAGCAAGAGACGGTACATCAAAACCGGTCAACCACATATCGACAACAATCGCAATCTTGAGCGGACTCGTGTTATCCTTAAATTTTGCAGCAAGTTCATCCCGTCGGTGTTTATTTCCAATAATACTCCGCCATGATTCATCGTCATCATTGGTAGAAGTCATAACGACAGCAACGGTTTCAGTCCATATAGGACGCAGCTCCAGCATTTTACGGTAAATCTTCATCGCAATAGGCCGGGAATAAGCGACAACCATCGCTTTACCGGTTAGAAGGCAGGCACGGTTACTTTCATAATGTTCAATAATATCGCGCACCAGCGAATCGATTGCTTCATCGCTGCCGAGCAATGCTTCCATTTTGGTAAGTTCGTGTTTACTTTTTTCAATGACGTATTCATCGGTTTGTTGCGCAGCCGCATCATATTCCGCATCGATGAGCTGCAAAGTTTCCTGATCTAGTTTGAGCTTGATGACGCGACTTTCATAATATACCGGCCGAGTTGCGCCGTCTTCAACTGCCTGCGTCATATCGTAAATATCGATGTAATCGCCAAACACTTCGCGAGTGCTGCGATCGGCAGCGGAGATCGGTGTTCCGGTAAAACCGATATAACTTGCATTCGGTAGACTGTTACGAATAATGCGTGCAGTACCGATTATCCGTTTGGCGATATCTTCACCTGCGTCGTTTTTGGCTATTTTTATTTTTTCGGTGAGGCCGTATTGTCCGCGGTGAGCTTCATCTGCCATCACAATGATATTCCGACGTTCCGACAGCGGTTCAGAAGATTCTTCGAACTTCTGCATGGTGGTAAAAAAGATACCGTTTGCCTGTCGTCCTGCAAGCAGTTGTTTTAGGTTTTGTCTGCTTGTTGCTTGTATTGGAGATTGCCGCAAAAAGCTCTTGCATTTAGCAAACTGACCATAGAGTTGATCGTCAAGGTCATTTCGATCCGTAATTACTACAATAGTAGGGCTTTCCAATGCAGCTTGCAGCAAATGGGCGTAAAACACCATCGAGAGAGATTTTCCGCTTCCCTGCGTATGCCAAAACACTCCGGCTTTTCCGTCGGTCTTAACAGCTTTTTGCGTTGAAAGGATGGCTTTCCGCACGGCAAAGTATTGATGATACCCTGCAAGGATTTTAAAGCTCTCGAGTCCCTCATCCGAGAAGCAAATGAAGTTTTTGATGATATCCAAAAGCCGTTCTTTTTTAAACATACCTTCAAAAAACGTATCAAACTGAGCATACTGGGTATTTTCGTAGTTGCCGTCCTTTGTTTTCCACTCCATAAAGCGGTCTTCTCCGGATGTTATCGTACCTGCTTTTGAGGTAAGCTGATCACTCATTACGCAGATTGCATTGTAGATAAACAGAGAAGGGACTTCTCTCATATAGTTGCGGATTTGCCGGTAAGCCTCGGATGCATCGGTTTCCTCACGGGATGGTGACTTCAGTTCTATCAGTACAATCGGCAGTCCGTTAAGAAACAGGAGCATATCGGGGCGTTTTGTGCTGTTTTCGATATATGTCCATTGATTTGCGATGATAAATGAATTGCGCGCAGGATTGTCATAATCGGCAAGATATACGATAGCTGACCGCCGTTGCCCCTGATCAAAATACTGTACTTCGATACCGTTTTGCAGGTAATCCATAAAAAGCGTATTTTTTTGCAGCAGTTCGGCGTTTTCAAAATGCTGTAATTTAGAAAGCGCTTCCTGAATCGCCTCTTGCGGCAGATCCGCGTTAATCCGATACAGAGAATCCTCTAAAACAGTATGGAACAGGGGGCTATGAAAATCCCGTTCAACATCCGGCCCGTACACATAGTCATAGCCCAATGTATCTCTAAAAAGCTCAATCAAAGAATGTTCATAATCGGTTTCGGTATAATTTTGCACACTCTCTCCTTTTGAAAATATACAGCGCATCTACTGCGTCGCATCATTAAAAGTGTACATCCGTGTACACTTTTAATGGCGATGTTTCGGTGCTGCCGAAACATCGCTTCTGATAAAACCAGCGGCATCCATGCCGCTACTGAAATTCTCACCGTTTCAGAACGGACATGGATGTCCGTGATATAAAACAAGAGCGATGTTTTTGCGTGAGCAAAAACTCGCCGTCAGCAAATGTACACGGATGTACATTTGCTGGCAGGGTATCTACACCGTCTCTTTTCAAAAGGCTCACGAAAACCTGATTTTTCAAAAAAGAGGTGTTTCATCGCTGCGCTAAATCAGAATTTATCGGCTAATATATCCAAGGCTTGATGCGGTGTTATGACGAAGGGAACTTCAGGAAAATGTTTTATATTGCCGGTAATTAAATAAGCATTAAACTGTTGCCGAGCATGTAACGTAACGGCATAGAAAACAATGTCTTTCGGATCGGGCATTGGTTCATTGACTGATATGCCGTTAAATTTTATCCCTATCTCTTGTATCGCATGTACTGCAATATCAACTGATTTTGCCGGAAAACAAAATTTTGGACGGTGCAGTACGGTAGAATATTCAGCAATAATTTCTTCATTATAAATCGGAATAATATTACCTGCATACATGTTATTGACGACAGAGCGAGGAACAGAATTTTCCTTTAGAAATGCTGAAACAAGCACATTTGTATCAACAACAGCATATAGAGGCATATTATTATCCCTTGCGAACGGCATTGATTTCAGCATTAATTTCGTCAAGACTCATATCGGCAATGCCGTTTACGGTAGCACTTTCGGTCATTTTCTGCATTGCAGACATCACATCTTGTGGAATTCGCCTTTTCAAAGCCTTTTGATCCGAATTTCCTAACTTCATGCTAAATGGAATGCCATTTTCTGCAACGCTCCGCTTAAAAAAAATACGCACTGCTGTTGATAAATCTAAGCCAAGACCTTCATAGACGGCAGCAGCATCGTTTTTCAGCTTTTCATCTACTCGGATTTGAACTAAGGTACTTGCCATAAGGAATCTCCTGAAACCGATATTATCATATAAAAAGTCATTTTTGCAAGTATAATGTAATAACAAATTCTTATAGCTGTAAAAATCTTTCAAATTGTTTGAAAATATATCAATCAAGCTCTATTTTTGAAACGTCTATTTCTCCAGACATCAATTTGGGGAGAAGAGTGTCGCGGAGGGCAGAAAGCGCTGTATTTTCAATACGGGTTGTGATAATAAAATCATATACGTGACTAAGCAAGTTTCCCACTGTCAAATATACTTGTTTTGTAGGAATAACAACCTCTGCTTTTGCTAAATTTTCTCGTTTGATATGTCCTAGTGTGGTTGCTTTATCTGCAGCTTCCGTAATAAAGTGATGTAAATGAAATTTTGTCCAACAATAATAAAACCATTTGACATATTTGTTCGAGCTTACTTTAAAAAGATGTTGGTTCAATCCGCACAAACCTCCACACCAGAAATCGATTAGTAAACTTCCTGACCAAGAAAAAATAACATCGCCATTATGTATTAAATAAGCAGGATTTACATTATTTGAACATAATTCACTGCTATTATCGCAAAAACCTTGACGAAGTTCTTTGATTTTCATAACAGGAATTCCTTGTTCATTATTGAGAGGGCGATATTTTTGCATTGCTAGGCCATTCACATAATCTGCAATATCCAGTAAACACGCCTTTTCCCAATCATCTGGCATTGTACCGCCGAATGGCTCAAAATCAATAAACCATGACTTAAAAATTGCCTGAGCCTGCTGCTCTAAATTAGTATTTATCTGCCGATTGAGCTCGATTTTATCGTCGAGGAGTCTTAGAAGTTTCGTCAATTTTTGTTGTTCAGTATATGACGGACAAGAAATTTCAAGATTTTTAACAACATCAAGTTGTACTCTTTGCCGTCCGGAAGAACCAACCATTGATTTTATTGCACCTTCTCTAACGTCAGAACTCGTTGCTAAATAGTAAATATAATCAGCATCCGCTATTCCTTTTTTTGCTCTTAAAACAATATATTCTGTAGAACCAAATCCAATTTCATTATCATTTAATAAAGAAATTTTAGCTGTTTTACCATTTTCTAGACAGGGAGTAATTCTAGCCATTATCGTATCGCCATTACGAAATTTTGTACCGCTATAAAAAACTTCTTTTGTATATCCTATAACATCTCTACAAAAAGGCGTAAGCTGTGTCATTTCTATTTTTTTAGCAGCAGAGCCTTTGGGTATACTTTCTTTAGGATTAAATTCAATAATATCTTTCAATTTACATTCTTTCCACTTTTCCATATTTATTCCTCAGCACAATTATTTCTTATCCAATATATTTGCGATGTGCAATTTTGACATTGCTTTGTTTGACCATCGCGTACTGCAATGTGGTATCGATACGTTTATGTCCCAATAGCTGCTGTAGTTGTTCGATGGGCATTCCCTTATCGATTGCCATTGTCGCCAATGTTCTTCTGAATTTATGAGGATGCACCCGCGCCAATCCTAACTGTTTTCCCAATCGGCGCAAACAAGTTTCAATACCGCCGATATTCATTCTATTATATGGAGCTTTAAGCGAGACGAAAAGAGCTGGATTATCGTCAGTTCTGCTTTGAAGATAATTTTTTAAATGTATCTTTGTTCGGGCATCAAAATATACCACTCGTTCCTTATTACCTTTACCGAACACAACACATTCACGTTCGTTAAAATCTATATCGTTCCGATTAAGAAGCACCATTTCACCCACTCTCATGCCGGTTGATGCAAGCATATCGATCATTGCTAAATCGCGCGGTTCGGTGCAGTTATCCCGCATCATTTCTAGAGCTTCATCAGAATAAGTCTCTTTTATGTTAATAACAGCTTTTACTTTATGGATTCGCCGTACCGGACTTTTTAAAATATGATCTTCATCTTCAAGCCACGAGAAAAAACTCGACAATATCCGCCGAATATTATCAATTGTAACCCTGCAGGACTGTTTTTGCTGCTGATAACTTGTAAGATAGCTGCGTATATCTTCCGTTTCAATCTGTTTTATATCTTTGTTTACCGTAGAAAGCATAGCTTGAATGGTTGTATGGTAGTATTTGAGCGATTTTTCCGAACATCCTTCGACCCGTTTAGCCGATAGAAATAAGTCAACAAGATTAAGTGTACTGCATTCCGAGCTTCCGTCTTTCTTGGTTATTTCATACTGAAAAAGAACATATTGCATTACTGCTTGTAGCTTTTCAAGCTGGGCATTATTTAAACAGGGCAACATAGACTGCATAACGTCATTTATAAGATTTTGTTTCATTTTATATCTCCTCTCTACTTACGGTATCGGTAAAATAGAGAATAGAGACCGCTAAATCAGAATTTATCGGCTTAATCAGGGCTTTATCCTAAGTTTTAGAATCGATTTCTGCTATAGCTGATTAACGGGACATCCGTTTTGCCGTGCCCAGCGGATAACTTCGTTCATGCGTTTTTGATAGCCTTTAACACCTGAACTTTGCAACCATGCCAAATTATCTAAGTCTATTCTAAAGGACACCGGTTTTTTTAAGGGTTTCCAATTTTTTAAATGCCCTTCTGAAAAGTCCTTTTCCGTAAGTTCCGGAATATCCGTAAAATCGATATTTTTACGCAATTCTTCCATTCTTTTAGCTGTAAAACTGTTTGCACCATTGTTCATAAAGTCTTTCCTCTTCATTTGACGAAATACGGGCGGATATAATCCTAATCCGTTCCCGTTCCGTATAGCAGGAAACAACCACTGCAAATCCATTTATTTTAGCAGTGCCGATATATCGTGTTTCATCTAAACTTGAATGAGCAAAATCTTCCTTTTCCCAAAAAAGAGGATCATCAAACATCGGCAGTATTTCTTCAAAAGAAATACCATGCTTTTTTATGTTCAACGTCTCTTTAGCTTTATCCCATTCAAAACGACCATGTATAACATTTTCACCCATTTGATTGCCTATAATTATTATACATTCTGTATATACAATTTGTCAATTATAATTTTCTCTCATTACCTAAAATAGCTATTATCAGTTGACCTTTATTCCAACTCTATCTTTGAAACATCGATTTCACCCGACATAAGTTTTGGTAAGAGGGTGTCGCGGAGAGAGGAAAGGGTATATATCTCTTTTATATTATTATCGATAGCACTATTAATAGCTGTAAATTGATCTATAAGAGTAAAGTTATTAATATCTTTAGGGCCAATAAATCGGAAATCTTCGAGATTCCCTTTTGTAATAAAGTTAATTACAGAACCTCGCGCAGCTTTTGTAATTTCAGAAAGATGAAATTTGACAGCATAATATAGCCAACTTGTATATCTTGAAATTGTTGGAATTAGCACATATGTACGTTGATATGCCTCAAACTTTCCATTATACCACTTAACATTAAAATCACCGTTGCCTGCAACAAGAATTGCATTTGCATCAAATGAATATTCATCTGTCCAACTAATAGTCTGTGAGCAGCTGAAAAATGGATAGCGCCCTTTTTCTGATGAAATATTAGCATTTTTCTTTCCCGTTACTACCGGCAAAAAATCTCCTAACCGATACTCATTCCAATCATCTGGCATTGTACCGCCGAATGGCTCAAAATCAATAAACCATGACTTAAAAATTGCCTGAGCCTGCTGCTCTAAATTAGTATTTATCTGCTTAAAAATATCCGCAGCAAAACAAAAAGCATCAAAAATAACAGCAGTAAATTAGTATTTATCTGTCGATTGAGCTCGATTTTTTTATCAATATCATATAAAATATCAACAATTTTTTGTTGTATGGTAATAGAAGGAAGCCGTATTTCCATTCTTTTCATAATCCAACCAGAAAGGCCTCCTCTTGTACTTGTTCCATCTGATAATTGCCTAAGCTCCTGATAACGATTAGTTAGATTATAATATAAATAGAGCGGCAGAATGATATTTTGTTTAGGAACAAGAACTAACACAGATTGACTTACATATGTATCTATCATTAAATAACTTACTTGTCCCCTAGTATAGCCTTGTCCGGCAGAAGCGACAATGATACTACCTTGCTGTGCTTTTTTAGTCGCAGAAAACTTTACACCCTCTGAGGTGATTTTTTTCTTTGTATCATAAATGAAATGTTTTGATGTTTCACTGGACGATAGCCAATTTACATCCCCATTCCAGAATAATGATTGTTTTGTTGAAGGAGTTCCACCACTATATATATTGGTACAGGTTTGATTCAATGTATAAATTTTCCACTCACATCTCATAGCCGATTGCTCCAAGGTTTTTACGTATTTCGGCTTCTAATTCGTGTGATTTTGCGAAGAGTCCCGTTAATTCGGCAGTCAAACGCTTCATTTTATCATCGAAAGGTTCACCATCATCTTCTTGTTCTTCAATACCGACATAGCGTCCCGGCGTTAAGATAAAATCCTGCCGAGCAATCTCCTCCGTATCGGCGATTGCACAGAAGCCTTTTACCGGTTCTAAGGTTCCGTTTTGAAATGCTTCAAAAGTATCGCCGAGTTTTTTAATATCCTCATCGCTAAAATCCCGATGGTTTTTATCTACCATGTGTCCCATTTTGCGGGCATCGATAAATACGGTTTTTCCTTTCTGCTTTTTGTTTTTTGAAATGAACCAGAGGGTAACAGGAATAGTAACGCTGTAAAAAAGTTGTGTAGGCAGCGCAACGATTCCTTCTATTAAGTCTGCTTCAATAATATTTTTTCTGATTTGACCTTCTCCGCTTGTTTGTGTCGAAAGAGCACCATTGGCAAGTACAAGTCCGATTTTACCGTTAGCAGAAAGATGGTGTATCATGTGCTGTATCCACGCATAGTTCGCATTGCCGGCAGGAGGAAGCCCATATTTCCAGCGGACATCATCTTTAAGCTTATCCTGTCCCCAGTTTGAGAGATTGAAGGGCGGATTTGCCATAATATAATCGGCTTTTAAGGTTGGATGTAAGTCGTTAAAAAAGGTATCGGCTTGATGAGAGCCGAAATCAACTTCGATACCGCGGATTGCCATATTCATTTTTGCCATTTTCCAGGTATCGGCATTGCTTTCTTGTCCGTACACTGAAATACCGTAGCGGTTCCCCGCATGTTCATTGATAAATCGAACCGATTGTACGAACATACCGCCCGATCCGCAGCATGGATCATAGATGCGGCAGTTGGAAAACGGCTTGAGTATTTCTACAATAGTTTTGACAATACTTGCGGGAGTATAAAACTCTCCGCCCTTTTTACCCTCGTAGGCAGCAAACTGCGCAATGCAGTATTCATACGTTCTGCCGAGCAAGTCTTTGCTTTCCTCCGTACCATCCATATCCATGTTGGTAAAAAGGTCAACAACATCACCAAGAACACGCTTATCCAAATCATGACTTGCATAATTTTGAGGCAGCACATTTTTAAGGTTTTTATTTTCTGCTTCTATTTCCCGCATTGCGGTATCAATTACAATGCCGATTTCCGGAGTATGCGCTGCCGTCGCGATGATATTCCAGCGAGCTTTTTCGGGTACAAAGAAAATATTTTTCTCTTCGTAAGCATCGCGATCGTTCTCAAAACCGTCACCGTCGCTCACTAGCTCAGCATAGCGTTTTTCAAATGCAGATGAAATGTACCGTAAAAAAATCAGTCCAATAATTACTTTCCGGTATTCGGCAGCAGGGATATGTCCCCACAAGACGCATGCAGCATCCCAAATCTGTTTTTCAAATCCGATATTCGCATTGTTTTTTACCGGCATAGTGACGGCTCCTTTTTTTGAGTTAATTTACCTACCACACACTTTTCTACACATGCTGCGACATCAGCCATGGAGGAGGTCGGTTCAAAGCGGGCAATGACCGTACCATCCCGGGTGTAGTTGTACGTTTATGTTTTACCTATTGTACCTTAAACTTAGCGACCTCCTCTGCCAGCTTTTCAATACTCCGCTTATTCTTCTGCGTAATTTCGTTGACGTCCTGTACTGCATTGCTAATCTGCACCGCGCCAGCTGCCATCTCATTCATACTGTCGGTGATAACGCGGGTTAGACTGTCCAATTTTTGCATCTCCTCTGCGACACCTTCACCGCCTTTCAGCATTTCCTCAGAACCGGCTTGTACTTCCACTGTTACCATATTGATATTCTTAATAGCCGTTAATACTTCTTTACTGCCGTTTTCCTGTTCCCTCATCGATTCCGTAAGGATGGTACTCATTTCCTTCACCTGCTCCGCAAGGGTGAAAATAGTATTAAATTTCTCTTCTACCGTCTTGGACGAAGCGGAAAGGGTTTCAATTTCACCGGATAATGCTTTCAGCGTTGTTGTGATGGTTTTTCCTTGTATTGAAGATTCTTCTGCGAGCTTGCGAATTTCATCTGCAACAACCGCAAAACCTTTTCCCGCCTCTCCTGCATGGGCTGCTTCAATGGCGGCATTCATCGCTAAAAGGTTTGTCTGCGAGGCAATATGTTGAATAACGCTCGATGCTTCCAGCAGCGAACCGGATTCTTCGGCAATCTTTTGTGTTACGGTATTTGAGGTTACAAGTGTTGCTTTACCGTCTCCTGTTGCACCGGTCAAATTTTTGATTACATCATCGGTTTTTGCAAGGGTCTGTCCGATAGAGGCGATATTTGCAACCATCTCTTCTACGGAAGATGAAGATTGGGCGACACTTGCCGCTTGCGTTTCAATACTGGTATTCAGCTGCTTAATTGTGCGTACGATTTCTTCAACAGTAGCGGCTGTTTCGGTAACGCTTGCCGCTTGCGTTAAAGCTTGTTGTTTTACGCCATCGATATTTGCACTGATTTGATTTATAGCGCTTGCTGTTTCAGTCATATTGGATGCAAGTTCATTCCCGATTTCTTCCATGTTGTTACTGTTTGTACCGACGGTATGTATCGACATACCGATTTTTTTGATTGTTTCATTGAAGTATTCTGCCATATCGGTAATTTCGTCATTACCGTGTACAGGCAGCCGTACCGTTAAATCTCCTTCGCCTTGTGCGATATCCTGCAATGCAGAAACGGCATTTTGAATCGGTTTTACTATTGCACGGGAGATAATATATACAATAACAATTGCCGTGAGTAAAATGACAAACCCTATCAGTATCATAGTGCTGCGTAAGGTATCGACGGTTCCCATAAATTCGTGATACGGAGCTTTGATAATAACAGTCCAGCCCGTTGTCTTTATCAGAGCATGAGCTGCAATATTCGAAATATTGTCGTATGTATAACTGCCGATTGAAGCCTCGCTGTTTTGCAGAGCTTGTTTTTCAAAGGTTGCACGAGAATTAAACTGTGCGTCTGTTTGTGCCCGCTGTTGTGCATTATCAAAATTATCGACAAGAGAAGCATCTTTATGCCCTATAACCGTTCCATCAGAATTGATGACATAGCAATATCCCGTTTCGCCTACAACAATGTCTTTAATCTGTTCAGTTATCCAATGACCGTCAACATCGGCTCCCAGTACACCGATCAAGTTTTTGTTCCTATCGTAGACAGGTATAGAGAAAGCGATAAACAGCGCATTACCGCGTGTTTCGTCACGATCGGGAACGCCGATAAATCTTTTTCCGGTAACGGCTACGGCAAACCAAGGGTCGGTTGCGTAATCTTCCGTCGTACCGTCGATATTATGCTGCTTTCCTGAGGGATCGGCTATATATAATTCTTTCAGTACGGTATTGAACTGGGTTTCTTTAGCAAGAATGCTCATTTTTTCCTGAAATGATCTGGAATTATCTTGAATAATCGGCATACGGGTAATACCTTCCAAAAACTGAAACATAGCTGTTATTCGTCCGTCAATAATTTCCGCCGTATTGAGTGCTTTATCGATTAAATGGGTCTCAACTTTTTCGATTACCGCTTTTCGTGACGTATATACCGCAAGAGCGCCTTCGATAGAACCTGCAAGTAAAATTAAAAGACCGAAAATAAGGATAAGTTTGTAACGAAGCGAAAAACGTTTTTTCATTGTACAACCCCTAAGAAAATATAATGCATAGCGATACCTTTTATCATAACATATATTATTCCTTTTGCAAGGTTTACAATGTTTATAATGGCTAATTTTGTAATTTTAATGTTTTTAATGTTAAATTAAATCTAAAGCAGTATTGTCCTATATATTATCTACAACCCTGTAAGTCATAGCTAAATTTTTGACAAGGCTCATATTGCATGATATAATCCTTTTCATATTTGTGTCCGGTAAGATTTACCGGATTATTTTTAACAGGGAGTACATTATGAAAAAAATGTGTCTGTTTTTATTGGTTGCCGCAGCTAGCGTATGGACAGGAATGTCTAATGCTTTCGGCTGTACCGGCTTCGTTGCAGGAAAGGATGCAACAGCCGACGGCTTTCGTATCATTGCACGGACTGAAGATTTAAGCGGTGCCCATAACAAAACCTTTAAGGTATATCCGCATAAGAAAAACAGAAAGCCGGTACAGTTTGCCGACTCAATCGGCTTTAAAATCGAATTACCGAAAGAGAGTTATCGGTATACCGCTATCTGCGATGCCGAACAATCCGAAGGCATCTACGACGAAGTCGGTTTTAACGAGCACGGCGTTGCTATGAGCGCAACCGTTTCAGCATCTCCGGGAAAAGCAGCGGAAGCAGCTGACCCGCTTGTTGAAAACGGACTGTCTGAAGCATCTATGACAACCGTTGTGCTGCCGTATGTTACCACCGCACGGGAAGGCGTTGAACGGATTGCAAAGATTGTAGATACCTACGGTTCAGCTGAAGGCAATATCCTTTTTATTGCAGACGATAAAGAAAGCTGGTACATGGAAATTTATACCGGCCATCAGTATGCGGCGGTTAAAGTTCCGGACGATATGTATGCGGTAGTACCTAATTGCTTCTTGCTCGGCTACATTGATACGGCAAGTAAAGATGTTATTGCATCAAAAGATTTAATCAATTTGCCTAAGGCAAAAGGTTTTTATAAAGAAGTTGACGGTAAATTCCATGCGGGGCTTACTTATGGAGAAGAAATGAGCGACTACAACCGTGTACGGCTTTGGGGAGGACAAAATAAACTCTCACCGTCCGCTAAGGTTGCGTATGACACGAAGCTATTCTCTTTGTGGAGAAAGGCTGACAAGAAAATCGCGCTTGAAGATGTAATGGAATTGCAGCGCTACCGCTATGAAGATACCGATAAAAATGCAAATTTACCGGAAAACGCAGGAGTTCGCGCAATCGGTACACCGACTTCTATGGAGTGTCATATCATTCAGATGAAAGACACATTACCGAAAGCAGTCGGCGGTGTAATGTGGATGGCGATGGCAAATGCAGAACATTCAGTATATCTGCCATTCTATGGCAACATTACGGACACCTACTCTGCGTATAAAGTAGACAACGAAATGTATACACCCGATTCGTTTTACTGGCTGATGCGGTCTATCAATGTCTTTTCAGCATTAAACAGGGATATGTATGGAAAGAATGTCCGCAGCTATTGGAAAGCCTATGAGCAAAAGCTGATTAAAGAGCAGAAAGACAAAGATGCTGAAATTGCACGGCTCTATACCAAAAAAGGTGAATCCGCCGCAGCAAAATATGCAACCAAATTAGGAAACGACCAAGCAGCCGATGTGTTTGCTAAAGCACAGAAAATATACCCGGAACTGGTAGGTTTTGCAGCAAAGAACGAAGGCAGAACTCCTAAAAAAGCCTTTGAACCGTCTGTAGCAAAAGAAAAATAAATAATGTCTTCCGGCAGTTTAGCCGCTAAACTGCCGGAAATTGGAAGCAACCATAGTGGAACAGATGTTCGCTTCTTTGTAGAAGGATTACACCTTAAATTTTCCAACCTCAATTGCCAAATTCTCGATACTCCGTTTGTTCTTTTGTGTGATCTCGTTTACTTCCTGTATGGCATTGTTAATCTGCACGGCTCCTGTAGCCATTTCGTTCATGCTGTCGGTTATCATTCGAGTAAGATTATCCAGTTTCTGCATTTCTTCTGCGACCCCTTCTCCGCCTTTCAGCATTTCGTCAGAACCGGATCGTACTTCCGTGGTTACCATGTTGATGTTCTTAATAGCTGTTAGTACTTCTTTACTGCCGTTTTCCTGTTCACGCATCGCTCCGGTCACGCGGGCGCTCATATCTTTAACCTGTTCGGCAAGGGTGAAGATACTATTGAATTTTTCTTCTACCGTCTTCGATGAAGCGGAAAGTGTTTCAATTTCACCGGATAAGTTTTTGAGTGTTGTGGTAATCGTTTTTCCTTGCGTTGCAGAATCTTCTGCCAATTTGCGGATTTCATCGGCAACAACGGCAAAGCCTTTTCCTGCTTCGCCTGCATGAGCAGCCTCGATTGCGGCATTCATTGCCAATAAGTTTGTCTGCGATGCAATATGCTGAATAACACTTGAGGCTTCTAACAGCGAGCTGGATTCTTCGGCAATTTTCTGTGTTACGGTATTGGTTGTTACGAGTGTTGCTTTGCCGTCTCCTGTAGCGGTTGTCAGCTCTTTAATGGCACTGTCTGTTTTAACAAGCGTTTGCCCGATAGAGGCAATATTTGCAACCATCTCTTCTATAGATGACGAAGATTGTGCAACACTGGCTGCTTGTATTTCTATGCTGCTATTTAGCTGTTTGATGGTACGGACAATTTCTTCGACGGTTGCGGCGGTTTCGGTAACGCTTGCTGCTTGGGTTAATGCTTGCTGTTTTACGCCATCGATATTCGCACTGATTTCATGAACCGCGCTTGCAGTTTCAGTCATATTGGAAGCCAATTCGGTTCCAATTTCTTCCATTGTATTTGAGCTTATACCGACTGCCTGTACTGACGTACCGATCTTTGCAATTGTTTGATTAAAGTATTCCGACATATCGGTAATCTCATCATTACCCTGTACCGGCAGTCGGACGGTTAAATCTCCTTCCCCTTGTGCAATATCTTGCAAAGCGGTTGCCACATGTTGTATCGGTTTTACTATTTTCTTAGCGATAACATATATAATGAGTAAAACAGCAACAAATATGCCGAGACTCATAAGCCCCATTGTTTTTCCGAGAAGGTTAACATCTCCCATAAATTCCTTTACCGGTGCGCGTATAACGGCATTCCAGCCGGTCGTGTTAACTTTAGCAAAGGATGATATGTACTGAACGCCCTGATAGGTGTAGTATCCGACTTCGCTTTTATCCGTCTGCAATGCTCTTTGCAAAAATGCTGCGGCAGAAGCAAACACCGGATCGTTTTTTCCTTGTTCTATCACATTCAGTTGTTTGGCTGTTAGACTTGAATCCTTATCTGCAATAATAGTTCCCGTCTGTCCCATAATAAAGCAGTTGCCTGTTTCGCCTATTACTATATCTTTAATGAGATTAGCAAGCTGTTGAACAGAAACCCGCGCAGCAAGCACTCCGACAATGGTGTGCATGCTGTCATAAATAGGCATTGCAAAAACGAAAACGGTTTGGTTGTCAACTCGCGAAGCATGAGCATCGCTTACAAATTGTTTGCCTTGCATTGCTGCCCTAAAATACTCACGATCGCTCATAGAAAGTGTTCGTCCGTCAGCGAGATACATATTACCTGCGGTATCGATCATATACATGTCGTCTACTCTTGTCGTTGCCTCAGCCTCTTTTTTTAAGAAGAGGTGCTTTTCATACAATGAGGTTGTCGGATCTGTGAGAATTGGCATACGGCTAATACCTTCAAGGAATAAAAAGCGTGCCGTAATGCGTTCGTCGATGAATCCTGCGACATCGATAGCCTTGTCGGTCAGGTGTGCTTTAATTTTCTCGATTACAGCACGGCGCGCCATAAAAATACCTAACGCAATTTCGACAGCGGATGCCGCCCAGATAAGTAAGCCGAAAATTAAAATCAGCTTATACCGAAGAGAAAAGCGCTTTTTCATAGAGTACCTCCTGATAAAATAATCTAAGGTAAACTTCTAAAAACTGAAGTTTTTAGAGATTCCCAATTGATAGTTTGTACCGGATAGATGTATTGTCATGATGAGGAGTTGTGGAATTTCGGCAATGTGTAACATAGTTTCGGCTATCAAGCGATGAAAAAATTTGAGTACCGGCTACATATTGCCAATGATGGATTAATTGAGTGGGGGGGGGGGGGGGTAGTTATACTCATGTTTCTCATTTAGTCAAGGCCTCCTCTGTTTAAAGACACAATAAGATGTCCTAATAGTGCTTTACTTTTTGGATAGCATCAGTAATGATGGGAAGTTGTTTTGAGAATTATCCCGATAACCGCATCGTGCGCCTATTATACCTGATCCGTATTATTTTGCAAGAGGTTCTGTTTATTCTGCTGAAAAAGCATCGATTCTTTCAAAAACCATAGTCGCCTGAATTTTATCCCCTCCGAGGAAACCTTTAGAGCCTGAAGACGTCGTAGAAATTGTATGCAATCGATAGCCTTTGGCTGCTTGTTCATTAATAGCAGCTTGTAAATTTGTAAGGCTTGCAGTTCCTGAACCTGTACCAAGGAATTTCTCCGTTAAGACAACTTGCAAAACCACATACCGATCTTTGTTTGAACCATTAGCTTTCAGTGTTCCTGAATCAAATCCAAATGCCATAAAAGCTTCCTTCGATTTTATTTTTAGCTGTAAATTGTTCCTTTACAAATATCTTTTATAACTATAAGAAGTTATGCTGCAAAATAAAACAGCGGGTAATACTATTTTTCTAAAAAGTTTTTTAATCTGATACATATTTAATCCGTTCATTATTATTATAAAATTATCATTAACATACTTTAACTATTATAATATACTGGTTTTTCTTGTCAATTGAGAAATAATGGCTTACGAATTGAGCCTTACGCCTAAATTCGTTCCTGACTTATTCCCCGTCCATCCGTGGCCTGTTAAACAGTTGTACATCCGTGTACAACTGTTTAACGACGAGTTTTTTGCTTAGCAAAAAACATCGCTGTTGTTCTAAACCACCGCCGTCCGTGGCGGTTTTGATAGGTATTTTTCGTAAAAATCATAACTACTAAACTTTCGTTCCAGAACTAAACCAAAGAACAAAGGCGGGTTCTTAGGGCAGAGCCCTAAGTCGTCATTTTTCTTTAGATGGGGTCATAGGGGGAGCTTTCTTTTTATCGAAAAAAAAACGTAAAAAGTCTTCCCCTAATTGGTTTTGAATTTAGAGACCTCGGTTGCCAGATTCTCAATACTCTGCTTGTTCTTTTGCGTAATCTCGTTTACTTCCTGCACGGCATTGTTAATCTGCACCGCACCTGCCGCCATCTCATTCATACTGTCAGTTATGATGCGGGTAAGATTATCCAGTTTTCGCATTTCCTGAGCAACACCTTCACCGCCTTTCAGCATTTCCTCGGAACCGGCTTGTACTTCCATTGTTACCGTGTTGATGTTCTTAATAGCTGTCAATACTTCTTTGCTGCCGTGCTCCTGTTCTTTCATCGATTCGGTTAGGCGGGCGCTCATCTCTTTAACCTGTTCTGCAAGAGTAAAAATACTATTGAAATTTCCTTCTACCGTTTTGGATGATGCGGAAAGGGTTTCTATTTCCGCTGAAAGCATTTTTAAGGTTGTTGTGATCGTTTTCCCTTGTACCGAAGATTCTTCGGCAAGCTTTCTTATCTCATCAGCTACAACGGCAAAGCCCTTACCGGCTTCTCCTGCATGTGCAGCTTCTATTGCAGCATTCATTGCCAATAAGTTTGTCTGCGATGCAATGTGCTGGATGACGCTTGACGCTTCCAGTAAAGAACCTGATTCTTCTGCAATTTTCTGCGTTACGGTATTCGATGTAACGATCGTAGCTTTGCCGTTAGCGGTTGCGGTTGTAAGCTCTTTAATAGCGCTATCGGTTTTAGTGAGTGTTTGTCCGATCGAAGCGATATTTGCGACCATTTCTTCTATAGATGACGATGACTGTGCAACACTTGCCGCTTGCATTTCGATGCCTGTATTCAACTGCTTAATGGTTCGGACAATTTCCTCAACGGTTGCCGCTGTTTCGGTAACGCTTGCCGCTTGAGTCATTGCTTGGTGTTTTACCCCATCGATATTCGCACTGATTTGATGTACTGCGCTTGCCGTTTCGGTCATATTGGTAGACAACTCATTTCCGATTTCTTCCATTTGATTGCAGTTCACACCTATCGATTTGATTGCGTTTCTTATTTTTGCAATCGTCTCGTTAAAATATTCCGATAAGTCCGTAATTTCATCATTCCCTGTTACCGGAAGACTTACGGTTAAATCACCTTCACCCTGTGCAATATTTTTTAAAGCCGAAACCGTCCGCTTAACCGGTTGTATCATACTCCGAGCTGCTAAATAGACGATAATAACGGCTCCTATAAAAATAACGAATCCGATTAAAATCAGACTGAGCCGGAGTGTATTGACGGTTTCCATAAATTCGTCTACAGGTGCACATACGATAGTAGTCCATGCGGCTGACTTCAATTTTGTATAAGCCGCAATTTTGGGAACTCCCTCGTACTCATAATAGCCGATGCCGGGTTGTGAAGAAGCTATCGCGTTTCTTTCAAATTTTCCGCAAGAATCCAATTCAGTATTGCTCTGTCCTTCTTGGCTTGGGTTGAGCATGCTTGTTACCGCATTAATATCCTGATCGGCAATGGTTGCTCCCGTAGGTCCTATGATGTAGCAATTGCCGCTTTTACCGATGGTAATGTCTTTGATATTGTCCCTGAACCATAGGCCGGAAATATCGGCTGATAAAACACCCGCGATGCGTTGATTCTCATCGTAAAGCGGAATCGAGAATGTGCTGATCAACTTTTGAGTTGTTTTTGAAATCAGTAAGTCGGAAACAAAACGTTCCCCTCTCATTGAGGCTTTAAACCATTCTCTGTCGTTTACATTTACCGTACCGCTTTCTGCATAACAGACACCGGCGGTATCACTGATATTAAGCTCCTGTATTGTATTGTTGCTTATGGCATTGTTTTGCAGCTGTTCTATTTTTTCTTGATATGAAGCATTCGGATCATACAGTATCGGTATGTGAGATAATCCTTCTAGAAATTGAAAAAAAGCAGTTATTTTTGCGTCGATAATTTCCGCTTCATCCAAAGCCTTATCGATAAGCTGAACTTCCAATTTTTCGATAACGGCTTTCCGTGCAAAGCTGATTGCCAGAGCTCCTTCCGTTACGGAGGCCGCTGCAATTAAAAGTCCGAAAATGATAATCAATTTGTTGCTGATTGAAAAACGTTTTTTTGCCATGCTATGTATCCTATTTTAAACAATTTTGAGCTGAGTGGTATGTATACCATATTTTATATATTTTGAAAATAGGGGAAAAAGTATTGACATGGAAAAAAATTGTTGACGGGCAGGGGAATCTCACGGTATAATTTTGCAATAGAGTATGCAAGAAAAACTATTCGCAGGAGCAGTGCTGATCATTACAGTGCTCCTCTGTCTCGGTATGCCGAAAGTTTCAAATAAACTCAAGCCCGAATCTCCGTTTACCCAAGAATTTGCTGAGGGTATTATCGAGGAGGTGCTGGAAGAAGACCTTTCTCCCGATCCTGTTGTACAAGGAAGATATCGCGGTACGCAGAAACTTCGTGTTAAAATTCTGGAAGGGAAATATAAAAATACCGAATTTGAAGTGTATAATACGCTCAGCAGCTTACACAGTAATTTTGCGTATAAGGGCTTGAAAGCGGTGTTCACGCTGCGGGAGAGCGGCGGGCAAACTGCGGTATGGCTTTATAACCTCAAGCGCGATACCTATGTCTTTGTGCTGCTGGGGTTGTTCTTTGCCGCGCTGATTATTCTCGGTAGGGGACAGGGCTTAAAGTCTGCGCTTGGACTTGTGTTTACCTGTGTACTTATTGTTACCGTCCTTATTCCCGCTCTGTTTGCCGGCTTCCCGCCCGTGCCGATTTCTATCGGGCTTGTTTCCATTATGACCATCGTCAGCTTTATTTTGATAAGCGGCTTTACGCGCAAAACATATACCGCAATCGCAGGTACCGTGTCCGGTATTACCATTGCCGGAATTATCTCGGCAATCGTTTCTTATTCGGCGCAGCTTTCCGGTGTCAATATGGAAGGAGGCGAACAGCTGCTCAACTTGGCCCCTGATTATAACCTCAAGCTGGACGGACTGCTGTTTACCTCAATTTTGATTGCCTCGCTCGGTGCCGTGATGGATGTCAGTATGTCTATCGCTTCTTCTATGCAGGAGATTTTAGCGGTCAATCCGCGCCTCAGCAAAAAAGAGTTGTTTAAGTCGGGATTGACCGTAGGCAAAGATATTACCGGCACGATGAGTAACACGCTTATTTTAGCCTTTGCCGGGGCGTCGCTGCCGCTTGTGATGATGATTTGGGGCTACGGCATGAGCTTTAAGCAGTTTATCAATATACCGCGCATCGTCATAGAAATTATGCACGGTATTTCCGGAAGCATCGGTATTATTGCGGCTGTTCCATGCACGGCGCTGGTTGCTCTTGTTGTACTGAAAATACCTGCTGCCGGGAAAGTACGAAAATAGGCGGATAAGATCCGTACTATAAAAGATATCGCGATAAACTCACCTAAGATTTTGAGCGGTGTCAAAAATAATGTAAAAGGAGTATGCACATGATCAAGAAAAGAATGCTGCATTTTGTAGCTGCATTGATTTTTGTTTTTTCGCTGACCGCTTGCGTTGAAACAAATTCTGCAGCACGAAGCACGGAACAGGCCTCTGCACGTACAGCAAAGGCGCGCGGAAAACAATCTGATGAGGTAAAGCTTACCCACAAGATTATTCAAAAGGGACAGCCGGGCGCGGATGCCGTTACCCTTACCTTCGGTGTAACCGGCGACGTACATGGACGGCTCTATGCCTATGACTACGCAGTCTGTGAAGAGACCGCGGGAGCCGGTTTTGTAAAAACTTACGTACTTGCAAAGGAATTGCGGGCACAAAATCCCAACACCGTTTTGATCGATGTCGGCGACACAGTACAGGACAACAGTGCGGATCTGTTTAACGACCTCGATACCCATCCGATGATTCAAGCCCTCAACTACATGAATTATGATATTTGGGTATTGGGTAACCATGAGTTCAATTTTGAAAAAGAATTCCTTGCCCGTAATATCCGCCACTTTAACGGTTCGGTTGTAAGTGCCAATATCAAAAACACAAAGGACGGCAGCAACTTTGTACTGCCCTATCAGCTGTTTAATATTGAAGGTGTCCGCGTTGCCGTTATCGGTATGGTGCCGCCTCATATCCCGATGTGGGAAGCTGCCGCACCGTCTCACTTTAAAGGGTTGGAATTTGAAGATCCGATAGCTGTTGCACGTAAAACCGTCGATTCCTTAAAGGGGCAATATGACGTTCTAATCGGTGCGTTCCATCTTGGGCGCAACGGTGAATACGGTACCAACAGCGGCGTTATCGAAATGGCAAAGCAAATTCCGGAATTCGATTTAATCTTCGGCGGACATGAACACGCCCGTTATGCAAGCATTGTAGACGGTCAGAACGGTGATAAAACATGGATCATTGAACCGGGGTGTTACGGCTGGGCTTTAGCGGTTGGAGAAGTACAGGTTAAAAAAGACAACGGCGCATGGAAGGTTGTTTCCGTAAAAGCAGAAAACCGCGAAACTGCCAAAATTGCTGCCGATAAAGCGATGGAAAAAGAGTTTAACTTTGTACATGATAAATCCGTTGCAGATGCAAACCTCATTGTCGGAAAGGTTACGGCAGATTTTATCCCGCGTGTTGATTACATTACCGGAAAAGACAAAGTTACGACCATGCCTACTATTCAGCTTGAAGATACCGCACTCATTGATTTAATCAACAATGTGCAGCTTTATTACACAAAGGCTGATGTTGCTGCCGCTGCCGCTTTCCGCTTTGATATGAATTTAAAGAAAGGGGATTTCAAGAAAAAGGATGTGGCCTTTATCTATAAATATTCCAATACGCTGATGGGTGTTAATATGACCGGTGAGAACCTGTTAAAATACATGGAGTGGTCGGCTTCATATTACAACACTGCAAAGAAAGGCGATGTAACGATTTCGTTTAATCCCAATGTGCGCGGTTATAACTATGATATGTTTGAAGGTGTCGATTACGACATCGATATTTCAAAAGAGGCTGGGAATAGAATTACAAACGCCAAGATAAAAGGGCAGGCACTTGATCCTAAAAAGGTGTATAAGGTTGCCGTCAATAACTACCGCTTCGGTACGCTGCAAAACTTAAAACTTGCAACACCTCAAGACGTGTATTACGATTCGTATGAAGTAATGCAGGATGCCGGGCGTATTCGAGATTTGATCGGTGCGTATGTAAAGAAAGTCGATAAGGGCGTTATTACTCCCAAGGTTAATTACAACTGGAAGATTATCGGTTTTAATCCGAATGTTGCCGAACGGGATAAGATTTTTGATGAGATTAGAGCGGGTACTATCATGATTCCGACTTCTGCGGACGGAAGAACTCCGAACGTTAAATCCATCAATATTAACGACCTCAAGAAGTAAAAAATTAATTTGCGGTGTTTTTAATCAACAACCCCATGCTCTGCGTCGGGGGTGTTGATTAAAAACCCGCGTGGTGGCTAAAAAGCGGTAATTGTCGCTATCAACCCGAAAATAATCCCGGGAGCGTTTGCTGCTGCAAGCGGGTAATCTCTTTTATCTTTCAGCAATGCGTATAAAACCCATATTGTGCAATTGACGGCTGCCGCTAAGGGCTGAAGAAAGACGGTTTTATTTCCGCTTAAGTTATTCATAATCTGAGGGATATAAGATATGTACATGGTAACCGATAATGCTGTGCCTATCCACCCGATAATCTTTAATTTGTTTTCGCTCATTGCAGCTCCTTATGTATCAATTTATAGTTAATACTTTGCAAGTATACATTGATGGGTTTACTATATCCGTTTTATCGGTGTTGAGCAATATTCCGGCATATCGGATAACGGCGCCAGACATATTGTCGAGTATCCGCAGCTTACTCGCGCGGTTCGTTGAGCTTGTCGGTAATTTCCTGTATTTTTGCAGAATGAGCGAGCACATAGAGAATATCGCTTTTTTGAATAACGGTATCGCCCTTAGGAAAGATGATTTTTCCCCCGCGTACGATTGAGCTGATGAGCGTATCCTTATCAAGATGGAGGTTGCTGATTTTTTGACCGATACTGCCGGAATGATCTTCTATATAAATATCAAAGATATCAACGTCGCTTGCTTTAAGCGAGTACAGTTCGACCGAATACAGCGACTCCGGTTTCTTTGGGTCGGTAAACTTTAAGAGCCGTGCAAGCGGTGCAAGCGTGGTTCCTTGAATAATACAAGAAAGAAAAACAGCAAAGAAGATCGTATCAAAGATAAAGCCGTTCTCGTCCAACCCGTTCGCAAGCGGGTAGGTTGCAAGAACAATGGGAACCGCACCTTTAATACCGCCCCACATTAAAAAGAATTTTTCCTTCCGTGTATATTGAAATGGAAACGTAGAGATCAATACGGCAAGCGGGCGAGCGACAAACATCATAATGCCGACAATGATGAGCGCTTCTTTCCAGATATGGACGAATCGGTGGGGAAACGATAAAAGCCCGAGCATAATAAAGAGCGTGATATTAAAAATAGTAGAAACGCTTTCGAGAAAACTTCCGACGCTGCGCTTTGCAGGAAAAGCGGTATTACCGATCCAGTAGCCCATAAAAAATACTGCGATAATTCCGTTCGCTTGACAAAGCTCCGCTGCGCCGTATCCAAGCAGTACGCAGCCCAGCATCAGTACGTTATAATTCCCTCTATTATCCGACTGTAGCCGGTTGAACAACCATACCGAAATTTGAAAGGCAAAGTAACCAATAATGATGCCGCCGACAAACTGCCAAATAAGCCGAGCAACAGTTAAGGCAGGGGTATCAAATGCTCCGGTTGCAATATGCACAAAGGTGAGGGTCAGCAAAATTGCCATCGGGTCGTTCGCTGCGGATTCAACATTGAGCGTTGCCGCAAGTTTATCCTTAATCGGGTTTGATTTGGTAATCATAAAAACCCCGGCCGCATCAGTGGAAGAAATAATAGAAGAAATCAACATCGAGTATGCTAAATCGAATTTTAGGACAAAGTGAATTAAGAACCCGAGTGTTACCGAAGTAAGCGCAACGCCGAGTATTGCAAGGGTCATCGATGGTCCGGCAACTTTGTGAAACGTATCTTTAGAAACGCAGAATCCGCCGTCAAAAATAATAAAGATCAACAGAATATCCGCAATTTTTTTGGTTAAAAGGGCATTATCAAAATAGAATAAATTTAAAACATCGCTTCCAACCAGCACACCGATAAGAATAAAGCCGATAAGGAGCGGCAGCCCGAATTTATCGCTGATTTTGGTTGAAAGCATCGCCAAAATGATAAGAAAGGAGATAAACAGAATCATAGAAACCTCAAAGTTGTAGCTATGCCGATTGTACCGATTTTGACAGTAAAATCAACAACCCCGACGCAGACCACTGGTGCCGCCTAAAAAAATCTCTTTGCGATTTGTGGATTTAGTGCTATAATCGTTCTATGCAAAAATTATATCGATATGGATTATTATGTATCGGCTTTTGTTTTGTCTTTATGATGAACAGCTGTGTTTCTACTTCTTCGGCAAAACGTGATGAGTCAAATGTTCAAAAATACGGCAAGGACGGCAGAGATATACTGCTTATCTTTACCGGTTCGGATTGGTCACAGGAAGCGGAAGAATTTTCAAAAAACATCCTTACCGAATCGTGTAAAACGGAATTGGCAGCGAACTATGCCGTCCGTTTTATCGACTTATTACGTAATCCTTCGGAGGGTGAACGAGCGGCTGCACAACAGAACTATCTGTTGTTTTCCGAATATGCAGTGCCGGATGTCCCTTTTATTATACTGCAAACAGCCGAACAAGATACGTATGCCTCTGCCGTTATAGAATCGGATATAAAGAGCGGCATGCAGTTGATAGAAAAGATTAAAGGGCTGACAGCACAGCGGACAAATGTAGTTGAAGCACGAAAGCGTATCGGCAGTACAAAAGGAGCGGAAAAAGCACAGGCAATCGATGACTTTTTAAATACGGTTGGTAATCCGGAAGCTCACCGCTATGATTCGTTACGGATGCAAGTACCCGCGCTCGATCCCCATAATCAATCGGGACTCAAAGGCAAATACGTATTGATGAGCGCCGACATACGGGCAAAGAGCTTTGCACAACAGGGAAATTATCTTAAAGCAGGCGATGAATATAAAACTGCCGCAGAAACGGGCGATCTTTCTCCTGCCGAATTACAGCTTGCATGGTATTTAACGGCTTATTCTCATCTCATGGCGGGAAGCGCCGATACGGAAATCATCGTTGGATATTTACAAAGGGCGATTGAAGCGGATCCTCAAAATCCCGCGGTTCCACAACTTAATCAGGCAATACATAAGCTGCGAAACGATGTTCAGTTAAAAAAATAATGAGAGAAAAAAGGAATTACATAATATGATGTCCAAACACACCCTTGCGCTGCTGCAGCAAATTGCACACGGTATTGCTGTCCATTTCGGTAATAATTGTGAAGTACTTGTGCACGACCTTACCGCTGGCTATACCAACAGCTCAATCGTCATTATAGAAAACGGTACTGTTACGATGCGGAAAATCGGTGACGGGCCGTCTCATGTAGTGCTTGAGGCGCTCAATAGCGATCGTAAAACGTTGGAAGACAAACTCAGTTATCTGACAAAAACGAAGGACGGACGCATTCTTAAATCGAGCAGTATGTTTATCAGAAATGAAGATGATGCAATCGAGGCGGTACTTTCGATTAATCTTGATATTACACCGATGCAGATGGCGGAAAATGTATTGCGGCAGCTTATTTCGCCGATCAGTGTTAAAAATGAACCTGAGAATATTCTGCAGAATGTCAACGATCTGTTGGACGAGCTTATCGAACAATCCGTTCATATTGTGGGTAAGCCGGTTGCATTGATGAATAAAGAAGATAAAATTACGGCGATTAAGTTTTTAAATGAGTCCGGCGCTTTTTTAATTACAAAATCCGGCGATAAGATTTCAAGTTACTTCGGTATTTCCAAGTATACGCTCTACAGCTATATAGATGCCGGCGCGAGCGGGCATCTATAATGCCGCACCGTACCTTGTACCGGCAACGGTAATAGACCACCGTTCATACTGCTCTTCACTATGGCAAATCCCAAGCTGTTTAGAACAATCGATAAGGCTGTTTCCGAATATAATATGATAGAAGCCGGCGACCGGATTTTGATTGCAGCATCCGGCGGAAAGGATTCAACGGCTCTTACGGAATATTTTGCAGCACGGCTCCAACGCCGGCATCCGGTTTTTGAAGCCTCTGCACTCCATATCGCCACGGATATCGGCTCAGAATTCGCGCCTGAATTGGCGAAGCGGTTTAAAAGCTGGGGAATTGATTTAACCGTTAAAACAATTTCGGTACTGGAGCGGCTTAAAACCGGCAAGAAGATGAACTGCTGGTGGTGCTCCAGCCAGCGCCGCTTGGAGCTGAGCAAATATGCGCAGGAGCACGGCTTTAATAAAATTGCGCTCGGACACCACTTGGACGATATTCTGGAAACGGCGCTGATGAATGCGCTGACAAAGGGAGAGCTTGCTGCAATGCCTCCCGTACTGAAGTTCGATAAATTCCCGTTGACCTTTATCCGCCCGCTCTGTCTCGCCGACATCCCGATGATTGTCCGTCATGCAGAAATGCAGGGGTATATTTCTTCCACCTGTACATGCAGCTATCAGGATAATTCAGGCAGAAAAACCGCTCGTTCCCGCTTGGATAAGCTTACAGATGGTAACTATGAGTTAAAGCGTAAGCTTTTCGATGCGTTGAGGAATGTTAATGCGGCGTACCTACCCTAGCAACACCTTTTGAAATATACGACGCATCTGCGTTGTCGCTTAACAAAAAACAGTCCTCGACGTACAACAAGTACGCCTGCGGGTGTTTTTTGTACGCTCCTAGCATCTGCATCGTCTATTTCAAAAGGCTTACGGAAAGTATGTTTTACGATATGCCACGTCTGAACATATTCAACGTATCAAAACTGCCAAGGAGGGCAGTGGTTTTATACAGGAGCGAGATTTGTGTTATGCACAAATCTCGTCGTTAAGCAGTTGTACACGGATGTACAACTGCTTAACAGTCTATTTCAAAAGGCTTACGGAAGGGTTTTACAGTATATGCCGCTTCTGAAAATACTCAACGTATCGCCTGCCTTGCGAAGCGATGCCAGGTTGAAGTGGTGGTTGGATGATTTTTTTATTAGCACGTTGCAAGATATCGAGCCGTATTAACATTTCGTATTGTCATATCTTTATATACTTTATGCGATATTACTTTATTTAAATGGCTTTTATTATAATCTTCTCGCCGAACATTCCAGATTAACGCACCCTTAACATATATTAATTGTATATATTCTTTTCTTATTGGTAATTCATTTATTATGTTTTCATTATCTATTGAGTCAAATAAATAGGCTACATCAGTCTTTTGAGCATCATTATTTTGCCAATCACTGGGGATGCTCTTTGCTATTTTTACCATCTCACTTTTTGTTTTTACTAATACTTTTACTTCATTCCCGGTCGTTATATGCAATGCTTGTTCAATATTCTCTGTAATACTATTTTTCGCGTCATGTGATTGAAAAATAACGTTTCCGGAATTGATATATGTTGAAATGTTTGAAAAACCGCATTGCTCAAATAATGTTTTCAATTCTTTCATGTTAATTTTTACAGAGCTTCCAACATTGATACCTCTGAGCAATGCTATATAATCCATATATTCCGTATTAATTCTGCCATGCATGGCGGGGTATTCAAAAGAATGTCTAATTACCCCGCCATAATTATTATTTTGCGATGCGCGATGCGGCGCTGATAGTGCGGTGGCGTTCTTCCCAAGGGGAGGCAACGCGGTTTACATCGGAAACAACGAGGAAACATTGAGTCGCCTTACTAAACCAGTCTTTATTGTTTGCATCTTTGCGGAGTACATACTGGCATTTTTTTCCATCGGTAGAGAACGAGCGGCATCCGTTTACCGGCTTCCCCGTTGCATCGATCATCGAACCTGAATCGCGATAGTATTCTTCTCCCGGTACGTCAAAATAGAAATAAGCGTTTTTAACCCGCGAATCATTAACCGAAAAGATAATCTCTATTGTATCTGCGTCGCGGGAAACGGATTGTATAACCGGCATTGTCAGTGCTTGCTGTTCGTTTTCCGCTTTCGCAGTGGGAACGATAAGCGGGATAACCTTTTTCTTTGCAGCCTCTTTAGCGGCCTTATTCTCCGTGACGGTTTTACCGCCGATTCCGGTTACGTTCAATTCTTTTTCAAACGGCTTTTGCCCTGTAAGGGTAACCGATGCAAACCACTTTCCAAGAGCAGCTGCTCCTTCGCCTTCACCTGAAGACAGATGTTTCAGCATCAAGAGTTTCTCTTTTTTGTTAATCTCCATCAGCCCCTTTGCACTTTGTTCATCAAGCCCCCACACATCAGCGGGTGAAGCAAAGAAAGCTTCTTTGAAATCTTGAGCTGTTAGTTCGCCTTTGTATTTTGCAAGCATGGTAACAAAGATTTTTCCCTTACCTTTATGCTGTTTGGAAACAAAAGATGCATCAGCTTGCTCAATCATCCAGGAAATATCGGTAATTTGAGCTGCTGCGGTTTGAGCAGCAGATTCTTTTGCTTTAGTTTCGGTCTTTTTATTTTCCGGCTGTTTTGCAGGAGCAGCTTTATCGGCAGTGTCCTGCTTGGCAGATATCGATTTAGACGCTTCTTTCTTGGCCGCTTCCGGAGATGCAGACTGCTTATTATTTTTTGCGGTTGCTTTAGACTTTGCCGTTTCTTGTTGTTTCGGATCTTGTTTAGCGGGCTTTGTCTGCGCATTTTTTGCTTGAGAAGCGGTTTTGTTTTTTGAAGTGCTTTCCGCTTGTGCAGCAGCCTTTTGTGGCGTTTCCTTCTGAGTAGATTCTTTCGCCGGTGCCTTTTGGGGTGCAGTCTTTACCGATTGCTTAGAGGTGTCAGTTTTTGCAGCCGATGTAGCGGACGCATTTGAGTTCGCTGTTTTCTGCTGCGTCGTACCCTGTTTGGGGGCCTTTGTTTGAGTATTCTTTGCCGCTGATGTCGCAGTCTGATTTGCCTGTCCGGGCGTTTTAACCGGTTCCTGTGTTTTTGCGGTGGCTGTTTGTGCAGCTTCCTTAGATTTTGCTTTTTGCGCCGTGTTCAATTCGCCCGCTGTTTGCGTTGTTTGTGTCTCAGCTCCCGCTCCTTTGGCGGTTTCGGCCGGTTCCGGCGTTTTATTCGCAGGAGCTGTTTTACAGCCCGCAGCAATTATAAGTAAGCAAAATAATATAAACGATAATAATGATTTTTTCATTCAAGGTCCTCCTTAACGGTAAGGCATAGTAAGAAAACAAATAGTTCTATGTGATGTATCGGTAAATATACCTAAAAGCCTAAGAAAATGCCAGAGGGGGATCCCGCAACGATCCGCCGTCGATCTTGACTTAACAGGTAAATGTGATATAGTTTTGTCTGCAATTTTACGGGAAAGTACTTATTGAGGATTTTTTTAAAACTAACCGAGCTTTAGAGATTCCCGACAGATTTTTTCCACCGTAGATATTTTTATAATTGAGGAGTATAAAATGGTAAAATTAGCGACGATTGCCGGTTCCGACGCATCAGGCGGAGCAGGCCTTGAGGCAGATTTAAAAACATTTCAGGAATATGGCGGATACGGTATGGCAGCGATTACTTTGGTTGCTACCATGAACCCCCACAAGGATTGGAGCCATGAGGTGTTCCCGATCGGTGAAGATTCGTTGCGTGCACAGCTCGAAACCATTTTCACCGGCGTCGGCGTTGATGCGGCAAAAACGGGAATGCTGGCGACTCCCTATGCAATCGAACTTGCTGCCGAGTATCTCGGTAAATATAAGGTAGAAAACTATGTTCTTGATCCGGTAATGATTTGTAAAGGCGGAAATTTGCCGCTCAATCCGGAAATCAACGAGCTGTTGATTAAAAAACTATTGCCCCTCGCAAAGATTATTACGCCGAATGTGTTCGAAGCAGGACAAATTGCTCATGTCGATACGCCTTCTACGTTGGAAGAAATTAAAGATGCCGCAAAACGGATTTACGATATGGGCGCCCCGCATGTATTCATTAAGGGCGGTTCAAAATTGAAAGATGCGGAAACTTCTGTCGATGTTTTCTATGATGGCAAAGATTTCCAATATCTCGAAGCTGAGCTGATTAAAACCGAATGGACTCACGGGTGCGGGTGTACCGTTGCCGCTGCAATTACTGCTGGCTTGGGTTTTGGACTTGAACCGTATGAAGCTGCTCTCCGCGCAAAGAAATTTATCACGTTAAGTTTACGGAACGGGTTTGCCCTCAATAAATGGGTTGGCCCGGGTAATCCCGCCGCGTGGCGAAAAGCCTTCAATTAAGAGAGGAATAAAAGCATGCGTGCAGTTGATATCATTATGAAAAAGCGCGGGTTTAGAGAAACCGGCGCAGGAACACTCTCTCGGGAAGAAATTGCCTTTTTAGTGAACGGATATGTAGCCGGAGAGATTCCCGACTATCAAATGGCCGCATGGCTGATGGCGGTTTATTTTAACGGTATGACGTTTGATGAAACCGCCGTCCTTACCGACGTTATGCTGCATTCCGGAGCGGTTATGGATTTGTCGGGGATTGAAGGCCCCTTTGTCGATAAACACTCCACCGGCGGCGTCGGGGATAAGCTTTCTTTGCCGCTTGCTCCTATTGTGGCTGCTTGCGGGGTGAAAGTTCCGATGATGAGCGGCCGCGCACTCGGGCACACCGGCGGTACGCTCGATAAACTTGAATCGATTACCGGATATAAGACCGGCCTTTCCGTTGACCAATTCCGCAATTACATTAAAAAAACCGGCTTTGCAATGACGGGGCAGACAAAAGAGATTGTCCCCGCCGACCGGCTGATTTACGCCTTGCGCGATGTGACTGCGACCGTTGAATCGGTGCCGCTTATTACGGCGAGTATTCTCTCTAAGAAGGTTGCCGAAGGCGCCGAAGCGCTGGTGTTCGATGTCAAATGCGGAAGCGGCGCCTTTATGAAAACACTGCCCGAAGCCGAAGCGCTCGCAAAGAGCCTTGTCGGTACCGGCACCGCGATGGGTAAAAAAGTTATCGCGATGATAACCAATATGTATGAACCCTTAGGAAATGCAGTTGGTAATTTCTTGGAAATGGAAGAAACCTACAATGTTCTGAAAGGTACGGAGCCGCAGGATGTAACCGACTTAACATTACAACTTGCAGGTTGGATGCTCGTGCTTGGTCATAAGGCTGCATCAAAAGAAGAAGGAATTCAAAAAGCGCAAGAGGCGCTTCGCAGCGGCAAAGCGCTTGAGCTGTTTTTAGAAAACATCACGCTGCAAGGCGGCAATGCGCAGCAGTTTGTTGCCGAATGCGGAAAGCGCCGCAGCCCCCACACCTGCCACATTAAAGCGGAACAAGACGGCTTTATCACAGATATCGATGCGTTCAAAATCGGTATTGCCGGAGTCAATCTCGGGGTCGGCCGCAATAAAACCACCGATGCGGTGTGTCCCGATGCCGGTATGATTTTGCATAAGCACGTAGGCGATGCCGTAAAAAAAGGCGACCTCATCATGGATGTGTACGGCAAAGATGCGGAGTGCCTTCCGGCCGCTTCCGATATGATTAAAACAGCGATACGGTATGCAGCGGAGAAGCCGCAAATGCGTCCGCTGGTATTTAAAGAAATTTCTGCGGCCGACTTGTAGCCGCGCTTCCGGTACCATACAGTGAATTGGGAAAAAAAAGATATAGACCCTAATGTTGTCCGCTCCATGGCGCAGCAATACGGCTGCACTCCCCTTGTTGCATCGATTTTGCTGCGGCGCGGTATTGCCGAAGGGAGCGAGGCGTTTTTTCACCTTGAAAACGATCTGCGCTATGTGCATAATCCCTTTCTTTTTGTAAATATGGAGGATGCCGTTGACCGGATCCTCGATGCAAAGGAAGAAGGGGAGCGGGTGCTTATTTTCGGAGACCGCGATGTGGACGGGATTACTGCCGTTACCGTACTCTACGAAGCGCTCACCGATTTAGGCATCCCGACAACATGGCGTATCCCCACCGGCGACGAACCGTACGGACTTTCCTGCGAAGCGGTTGATGCGCATGAAGCCGACGGTGGTACCCTCATCATTACCGTAGACTGCGGTATTTCCAATATTCAAGAAGTCGCCTACGCTGCGGAGAAAGGCATTGATGTTATCGTCATCGATCATCACACCCCGCAGGATACGCTTCCCGATGCCGCAGTCATCATTAACTGTAAGGTGCCGGGATCGGGCTATCCCAACGAACATCTTTCCGGATGCGCTACGGCGTGGAAGGTTGTTACCGCCCTGCGCTTCGGACTTCTCGACATTTATAAACAGCAGATTTGCCTATTGAATGTGCGCCCCGTTAACGATGCCTTTGCAGTGGAAGCTATCCATACCGTCAATTTGGTTGAAACAGCTCGAATCACGGAAACGATTATCCCCGGTATGGTTCCGTTTTCAGATACTCGGCTCGGCAGATTTTTGCAGGGGCAGCAGATTTTTGTGTGGGATAAGGAGTTGCAGCTCAAGCAGCTGGAAAAAGTGTTTGGTAAGTCGGTTGAATTTTATGTGAGTGATTTTAGACTCGAATGTGCAAAGATTGCGCCTCAGCTTGCCGAGATGAGCCTTTTGCGGTTAAAGAATTTATCGCGGATTGGCAAGTACAACGACACGCCGATGTCCGAACTCGACGGCTTTTTCAATATCTTTATTACGCTCATCCAACAAGCGCATAACATATACGGTGAAAAAGAAAAGCGTGAATTACAACTTGTCGCGCTTTCGCTGCTTGCAGACTTGATGCAGCTGACCGGAGAAAACCGGATATTGGTAAAGCAAGGCTTAGCAGCCATCAATGCCGCGCCGCGCGCCGGTCTTTCCGAGTTGATGATAAAACAGGGGCTTATCGGTAAGCATATCGGTACCAACGATATTGCGTGGAATATTACGCCTGTTATCAATGCAACCGGACGGATGGGTAAACCGGAAACGGCAATCCGGCTCTTCCTTGAACAAAATGCAGCGGTACGCAATGAACTTGCGGATGCGGTTATTGCGATGAACGAGGAGCGGAAAGAACTCGGAAAGGCCGGCTGGGCAATTGCCGAACCGATTGCGCGGGAAAGTCTTGCAAAATATCGCGAAAAACTCACCGTTGTTGTAAGCGATAAAATCCATCGCGGCATTACCGGTATCCTTTCAAACCGGCTTGCAGATAAGTTTAACGTGCCGAGTATGGTTATCTGTATTATGGAAGACGGAACCGCAGTCGGTTCGCTTCGTTCCGCCCGCGGCTATCGGGTGCTTTCTTTGCCGGAAGCATATCCCGATTTTTTCCTCGACTATGGCGGTCACTCATTTGCAGCAGGATTCAGCTTAATGCAAGAAAAACTTGCGCCGTTTTTAAAAAAAGTTCAGGAATTTACCGCGGCTATCGAATTTGACGAAAACTCGGAAAACTCTCCGCTTTCCATCGATGCGGAACTTCCTCATGACTATTTAACGCCCGAACTTTTAACCGTGCATGACACCTTTGAGCCCTACGGCGAAGGGTTCCCGGCGCTCCAATTTGCCGCTAGAGGAATCAAACTAACCGCCGCCTCAATTATGGGTAAAACCCAACCGCAGCATTTGCGTCTTACGTTCGACTGCGGAACATATAAATGGACAGCGGTGTATTGGCAGGCAGCGGATAAATTGAACGTTGAATTTAAAATCGGTGACAGTATCGATGCCGTCTTCACGTTGAGCCGGAATACCTTTAACGGCAATACGGTACCTCAAATGGTTATTCAAGACATGCGGAAGACGGGCACGGGTATTTAAGCAGCGTCTCTCTTATACACAAAATTTTGAATAAAATTTTGTGTAAATTTTTTTACGGCGGCAGGGCAAGCGTAGAGGTTCAATTCCGGTTGAACAGCCCCGCTTTTTCTGCGGGAATATTAAACAAGCATCTGATGCGCTTGCCCTGCACTTCGTTGGTGTTAGCGCCCTTGCCGAGACAAGGTAAGGTTTGCCAGCTCTTTGGGTAAGTCGCTGCCGCGCAGTGTGAGCGTATTATCGTCATTGCGGGTGTACTGGAGCTTCCACACTGCATTCATGCTTTCGCGGGTTTCCTTTTTAGAGCCGTTTGTCCATGTTTCGGTTTCTTTACTTCTTACGGTAAAGGTGACTTCGGTATCCGTAGCAGTCCAGAAACCTTCCCACTCCGTCGATGAAGTAAAGCCTTGCAGCCATTCGATTTCCATACTGCCGTCGCGGTCAAACTCGACCTTGACCGCTTTATTTTCATCGCGGGCAATCCATTTACCCATAATCGAATTTCCCGTCGGTGTGGCGGCATCATTCATCATCGGGCGCCGGTTGAACTCTCCGCCTTTGCCGTCAGGTTGCATTTGGCGTTCGTTAAACTCGCCGCCTTTACCGTTATGCGGCATCGGACGTTCCGCGGCTCCGGCATCATTATGATGTTTCCAATCTTTTGAATTCGATTGGTGCGGTTTTGCAAACACGGCTCCTACCGATAATACCGCAACGATACCGAATGCCGCAGCCTTTTTTACCATTTGTTTGTTCATTCGTATACTCCTAAAAAATAAAGTACGGTTGTTTAAGTTTTCACACCGTCTGTGCACGACTATACCGTATTGTACTAGCCGTATCATGAAGCCTGCATTGGAAAAAGATTAAAATATTTTAATCGGGAATTTTGACACAAAACGGAAAGAATAGGGTATGATACGGTCATGATTACCCATAAGACAGTGAGTGTCTCTATCATATCGGTATGTATCTTTCTTATTATGCACAGTGCACTTTTTGCGGATAAACCGAGGGACGCTAAACATACATTTTCGTACCGCGGTATGCGGATGGCAAATGCCGACGGTCTTTTTTATGTTACAAAAATAGAAACCGAAATCGAGCAGGCCGGCATTATCGAAATAGAAATTAAATTCAATATGCCTGCCGATCCGCGTACACTGCAAAAAAAACATATCAGCATAAACGGTCAATTTTTACCTGCCGATGCGCTAATTGCTTTTAACAAAGCAGGTGATAAAATAAAAATATTGATTCGGGACTCTTTTTTATCTGCGGGCAAAGATACGCCAAATCGTCCGTTTCATCTTGATTTACCGGAAGCGAAGAGTTTTAATCATATTCCGCTCTATCTTTCACACTTTGATGATATGGAATGCGACAAAGAATATAAATTTACATTTTTGAATATTCCGCCGCAGAAACCTCCTAGGGAAATGCACGAAGAAATGCATAATCATCACCATTATGAATATATTCGTTTTGAGGAAAAAGATTGATGGCACGGGTATTAATCGTTGAAGATGATTCGGGTATTGCGGAATTCTTACAGCTTGAACTTGAGCATGAAGGATATGATATTCTCTATGCCGCAGACGGCAGAACCGCTTTGGATATTTTTGAAAAGAATACGCCGGATCTTATGCTGCTCGACATCATGCTTCCGCAGTTGAACGGACTTGAAGTGTTGCGGCGAATCAGAAAAACGTCGAATACGCCGGTTATTATGCTCACCGCACGGGGGGATACATTCGATAAGGTGAGCGGTCTTGATTCCGGTGCGGATGACTATCTTGCAAAACCGTTTGAGATTGAAGAACTGCTTGCACGGATGAGGGCGGTGATGCGCCGGAACAATGCACAGGGAGTAACGCCGTTAAAACTGCGAGGTATCGAACTTAACCCGAACAGTATGGAAGTAACGGTAAACAAAGAACGGGTTATGTTGTCGAAAACCGAATACCTTTTGTTAAAGACATTGCTCGAACACAAGAACACCGTTTTAAGCCGCGATACCATTATCAATACGGTATGGGGTGCAGATCATTACATCGATGAAAATTCGGTCGATGTGTATGTGCGGTATTTACGTGCAAAAATCGACGATAAAACCGGTGAGGAATACATCTCTACGGTACGCGGCGTCGGCTATGTTATGCGGGATATCGGCAATGAAAGCATCTGATTCACCGGTACGGAAGCTCCGCATATCGACGGTACGGCAGCTTTCGATGCGCTTCTCTCTTTTGTTTGCCGTGATGATTGCCCTTTTTTCCGCCGGTATTATCGTGCTGCTCCGCTCCGGCGTTAGGCAGCAGCAAAACCGCGAACTCATTTCCGCCGCTCGGACTATTGCCGAAGCACTGAAGGACGGTCGCGTACAAGAAATCGATGCGGATCTTCCGTATTATGTTACGTTTTCCGTGTATCAGAGCGGCACGCAGGAAGTGATCGCAACGAACGATCCCTTTTTACCGATACTGCCGGTAACACCCCGCCGTGCAGAACGCTATACGGCAAAACAATACTTTATCGACGGCGATTTAAATATTCTCTACTATGCAGTACCCGTTCATGCGGGAGGCGATTACGTTATACAGACAGCGTTGAATATGGATTCCGACACGGCGGAGTCCATTATCTCCGGTGTACCGAGCATCCTTGCTGTCGTTACCGTCCCGTTGCTGCTGCTTTCGTACATCGCGGTGTTTTTTATGACAAAACGTACAATGCGAAGCGTTCGTGCTATGACCGATGCGGCAAAGAACATTAGCGGCTCCAATTTAACCGACCGGCTTCCCGTTACGGATAGGGGCGACGACTTTGATGTCCTTGCAAAGACATTGAACGATTTGCTTTCCCGCCTGCAAACCGATTTTGAACGGGAACGCCGGTTTACAGCTGATGTATCTCACGAGTTAAAAACACCGCTTGCGGTGATTCTCGGCCATGCGAACCTGCTGCGCCGTTGGGGAAAGCACGATCCCGATCGCTTGGAAAAATCGCTTTCGGCACTGATCCGCGAAGCGCATTCGATGGAAGCAATTATCGAAAATTTGCTGCAAATGACCCGACTCGAAAACGGGCATATACGGATTCATAAAACGCCTGTTCCCGTTGCCGAATTTTTTACGCGGCTTATCGACAGCACACAAAGCTATGCGCCGAATGTGAGCTTTACCGAAAGTATTGGGGTGCCAAACCTGTATACGGATGAAGCGCTGCTCCATCAAGTATGCACTATCATAATTTCCAATAGCGTAAAATTTGCCGGAGAATATGTGCATATTGAGCTTTCGATACGGCCTCTTTTAGAAGCGGAGCGCCTTCCTGATGCGCCTTTATCGGAAAGTGCGTGTATTATCTCGATTTCGGATAACGGCCCCGGAATTGCGCAAGATATACTGCCGCATATCTTTGAGCGCTTTTACCGCGGAGATGCCGCGCATACAAGAGGTGCAGGCGGTGCGGGGCTCGGCTTGTCGATAGCGGCAAGCATAATGCAGGCGCTCGGCGGTTCAATCCGTGCCGAAAATAGCAACGGGAAAGGTGCGTGCATTATGCTCCGCTTACCCTGAAGTTTTCCCTTGACAAAAGATGCCGAGAATATACACTATAAGCGATAATTAACATATCGACAGGCTGTTGAAAGATATCCTTTCGGGTTATAAGTTATTCTAAAAATATAGGATTCTGCGATGAGTGAGAATGAAGATAAAAAGTTAGAAACACCGCCGACACAGACGCTAAAGTCTCCTTATATGCTGCAAATTGTTTCCCTTGCTATTTTGGCTGCATTGATGGTTATGCCTTTCGGTATGGATAAAATGAATTTGCTCAATTATGAGCAGACTCCGCAGCTCTTGTATCCCTTTACGGCTCTGTTTTCCGGTTTGGTACAAAAAGAGTTCTATTTTTTTATATCAGCTGTTTTTCCTTTTTTTATTGCCTGTAGCTTTTCTCATTATTTTAGCTTCGATCTTTTATAAAAAAATTACACAAAACATTGTTATTATCTCTGCCTTTGTTGCGGTAACATTGTATCTTGCACCTACCCTTTCGGGAATGACAGTATTCGCCAACACCATACGTTGGTTTAAATCTTTAAGTATTTTAGTGTATGCCGCTTTTTTTACTGCGCTTATCTTTCATATCTTTTTAATCAGCCGCGGTATTGCTTTAATAAAAGCAAAGAATGAAGCGTTCTCTGAATACAAGCAACTTATTTTGGAAGATGAAAAAGCTGAGAAATCGGATAAATCGGAGAAACAGCAGGGGAACAAAAAGAAAGATACAACAGAAGTTGCAGAACCGGAAGATAAAAAAAGATTAATATAAAAACTCGAATTAAAGAACTCATTGCTGCGGTAAATGATCCTGAAAAGAAAACACATCTAAAAAATAAAATAACCGCTGTAATTCTTATCGCAATTATTGTTATTATTTCCGCCTTTATTTATACGGATTTAAAGAACTACAAATTGCTTTTAACCCAGAATGTCAATACGACGGGTAAGAATCAAGCCGAGCAGGTCGCGGCAATTTATGATTTTTCGGATGGACTTCATGCAAAAATAAGCGCCTTTCTCGAAGGTATAAAAAAGACAAACGCCTCTTCACCTTTTCCGCACCGCCGCGTAGATATTATTACGACTGACAGTACCGCTCCTATTTTTCTTGATAAAATCGATAGTACTACGGAGCTTCCGGACTTCAACGTATTCTCTTATACGACAGAGTCCGGATCGGTACGCGATATACCGGCAGAAGAAAAACGCATTACTGCGAAAGAGGCTGCTTTCTATATAAAGCATTTTCAAAATGCAAGTACCCGGAATCAACCTATTTATAAACCGGAAAAGGGAACCTGTATTTATATATATCCTATAACTTTTTCACGGAAAGACGGCCAAAGGCTTGTCGGATTTTCCGTTGTAACATACATGAAAGAAATACTTAACCGTCCGTATTTCCAAGCAAAAGTATTTATCTTTGCACTTGCAGCAGTCTTTTTGTATGCTGTCATCATTATCACATTGTTTCTTGCTGATTTTATCGCCGCTCCTATTATTCAGCTTTGTGTAAATATTAGAAAGACAACCAATATTTTAAGCGGAATACTTTCAGGTAACGCAAAGGTTGAAGCGAACAGACTGGTCTTTGAAGATAATCTAAAAACACGGGACGAAATAAAGACGCTCTCACACGAAATAAAAAATATTATTACGCTCGTGCGTAGAATACTGCCCTATATTTCTTTTCATACTCTTCAGAATGCAGAAAAGGATATCGGCCCCAAGGGAATTACACGGAATCTTTGTTTTCTTTTTACCGATATCAGAGGGTTTACAAAGATGTGCGAAAAACTTCCTGCGCGGGAAGTCATTATGATTTTAAATCGATATCTGAACATCGAAACTAAGATTATTTTTGATCATGGCGGCGATGTTGATAAATATGTCGGCGACGAAATTATGGCGTTTTTTTCCGGACCCAATAAAGAGATAAATGCTTGTAAGGCTGCAATGGAAATACGGGAGGCACTCTACCGTGAACAACAGGCCGCTATGAAGGTAGGTAAGGAAACTATCTCGCTCGGCATCGGTATCAATACCGGCTATGTTACGTTCGGTCCTGTCGGTTCGGAAACAAGAAAAGATTTTACGTCCATCGGCGATACGGTAAATTTGGCGGCACGGCTTGAAAGTGCAAATAAAGAATACGGTTCAAAGACCATTATTTCGGAAGCTGTTTACAAGAGTCTCAACGATTCTTTCATTTGCCGAGAACTTGATTACATAACGGTAAAAGGCAGAACAGAAGTGGTGCGAATATTTGAAGTGTTACAAGATGCTCAAAAAACCAGCAGTGATAAGCTTTATGATTTAAAAGAAGTTTTTGAAACAGGACTCGGATATTATCGACAACGAAAATGGAAGACTGCTGAAAAATATTTTTTGGAATGTGTAGAAAAATACAACGATCAACCGGCAAAAGTATTCTTAGACAGAATAGCCCACTATCGTAATTCTCCGCCTCCCGCCGACTGGAAAGGCGTCTTTGCTATGCGTATGAAATAACCAACTAAAACAACTATTGCACATAAAAAAAGCCGATCAACCGGATGGTTAATCGGCCTTTTCCATTTTAGCCTTTATCTTAACTTAAAACTTATAGCGTAAAGTTGATAACGTTTGTCCTTCACGCAATACATCGAACCACACTTCTTTTTTAACCTTTGACAATTCGCGATAGAATTCGCGCATATTTGCTACCGGCACATCGTTTACCGCAGTAATAACATCGCCGGATTTGAGCCCGATAATGACTGCGGGTGTTTTATTGGTAATGTTGGTGACCAATACTCCCGCCTGTTTTTTATCAAGCTTTAATTTATCGCGTACTTCATCAGTGAGCTCGTAACCGATAAATCCCGGCCAGAGTTTTGACGAGTCGGTAACGATGTTCTGATCCCGTTCTTCAATCTTTACGGAAAGTGTTTGTTCTTTGCCGTCACGGATAACTACAAATTCTGCTGTTGTTCCGCTGCGGAGATCGCCGACATCGCGTACCAGCTGATCGACACTCTTTACTTCTTTGCCGTTCAGCTTAACGACAAAATCGCCCGGCCGGATACCGCCTTTAAACGCAGGGGAACCTAAGAAGATATCGATAGCCAAAGCGCCGGTTTTTTCACCGAGCCCTAGAGCTTTCATAACTGTTTCGTCGGCGCTTGTCAGTTGGACTCCGACCCAGCCGTATTTCAACTTACCGTCGGAAATGAGCGAGTCGATTGCACCTTTGACGTTATTAATCGGAATGGAAAATCCAAGCCCTTGTGAACCACCGCTTGACGATGCGATCCATGTGTTAATACCGATAACTTGCCCGTAGATATTCACAAGCGGGCCGCCGGAGTTTCCCTGATTAATTGCCGCGTCGGTTTGGATAAAGTCATTGATATTATTATTTGGCCCGCCCGATCGCCCAACCGCGCTGACCATACCGCGGGTAACTGTCGAAACATACCCGAGCGGAGAACCGACGGCAAACACGATATCACCAACCTCTACCGCATCGGAATTTCCCAATTCGGCAATGGCAATATCTTTTTCGGTGGATTCAAACGAAACCAATGCGATGTCCCGCCGCTGATCGCCGCCGACCAGTTTTCCTTCTGCAGTATGCCCGTTATACAACTTGACGATAATCTTTTCCGCCGTACCGGTAACATGCTGATTAGTTAGCACATAATAGGTATTGCCGCTTTTACGGACGATAACGCCCGAGCCCATACCTTCTGATTTATATTCCTGCTCGCCGCCGTCATTACCATCGGATTTTTCACCGTTATTCTGATTAGGCATTCCGAAAAAGAACCACGGGAAGCCGTCCCCCGAGAGAGGATTGCGGACTTTCTTAATTTCCGTAACCGAAAGCGTTACTACTGACGGCAAAATTGCCGCAGACACTTGTCGATTTGCGCTTTGCAGCCCTTCCAGCAAGGAAATCGTCTCTTTTGTGATTGCTTCCGAATGTTTTGTATCGGCATAAACCGTTGTTGCCGAAGCAGGACTCGCAGAGCATGAGGATACAAAAATCATTACGGCCATGCTCAACAGTGCAGTACATGCCAGTGCCGTTTTAAACTTTCGTTTTAAATACATGAGTTTACCTCCAATATGAGAGCGCTATAAAAGATGTAGGTTTTAGAAGCCCTCGTTCGTGTATCAACTGTTTCTTAAACATATAAAATACTATTTTGATACACGTATCGTCCAGGGCAACGCATCAAAAATATTTTTAGCGGTTGCTTTCCTTCTGTGCGAAATTTCATAGGTATAAGGTGAGCGTCTACAATGACGCCGCTCACCTTAACCGTCAAGTTTTCTTTCGAAAACTTGCGTATTGATGTGTGCGCTTTTCGCGCACGAATCCAACAGTTTCCAAAATTCATATTTTGTTCAACTGTTGTATTTTAAGGAAATAAAATTTCGTACATTTTTTCAGCAAAGGGGGGTAAACGCATCAGACGAATAGAATATAGATCGCAAAATCAGGAGGGTGGGCAAGCATTTGAACCGCGAAGAGGTTCAACTCTGCTTGAACAGCCTCCTGATTTTGCGGGGTGATCAGCAAAACGTCTGATGCGTTTACCCTGACGCATCGGCAATAACTTGACAGAGGTTTTATATTTTGTTTGTATGTACGGATGATACGGTTAGTAAACGTGAATAAACGGTACGGAGAACTTCAAGCCGTTGATAATATCAGCCTTGAAATTCCTTCTCATACGATTTTCGGTATTATCGGAAAAAGCGGCGCGGGGAAATCGACGCTCGTGCGGCTGATAAGCCTTTTAGAACCGGTGGACTCGGGCGAGATTTACTACGGAGACTCCCGCGTAGACACCTTGACAGGCAAGCTCTTACGAAATCAGCATAAAAAAATCGGGATGATTTTCCAAAATTTCAATCTATTTGCATCGCGCACGGCTGCGGGCAATATTGCCTATCCGCTTGAAATTGCGGGAATGCCGAAGCGTGCTATTGCAGCAAAAGTGGAAGAAATGCTGCACGTTGTCGGACTTGAAGGCCGCGGCGATGCGCGGGTAAGTACCCTATCCGGTGGACAAAAACAGCGGGTGGCTATTGCTCGTGCCTTGGCGGTTTCTCCCGATATCCTCTTTTGTGATGAAGCGACAAGCGCACTTGACCCGCAGACGACACGCTCAATTTTGGAACTGCTCAAGCGGCTGCAAAAGGATATGAATTTAAGCGTTGTGATGATAACGCATCAGATGGAAGTAGTGCGCGATTGCTGCCAACAAGTGGCCGTTATCGATAACGGCGCCGTAGCTGAAACGGGTTCCGTGCGTGAAATTTTTTCTGCACCGAAGTCGGAAGTAACCAAAGACTTCTTAATGCATATCAACCCGCTCAATCCCGAAGACACGCAGCTTATCCGATGGTCTAAAAGCGGCGGCGCCTATACGCTCCGATTCTCAGGTGAGCTGACGAGTGAGCCTGTCTTGAGTAAAATTTCCCGCGATTACAATATTGAATTTAACATCTGCGCAGGCGGTATGCAGAAGGTCGGGGAAACGGTGGTCGGAACCCTCTTTGTCGATATTAACGGTTCACCCGAAGATATGCAAAAAGCGTTTGCTTATCTTAATCAAAACGGTATCAAAGTAGAGGAGACACGCAAATGAGTTCATGGTCAACGTTAGTGCAGCTGGTAGGAGCGGCGACAGGGCAAACGCTTATAATGGTATTCTTTTCTACGCTTTTTTCTTTTATACTCGGAGCGCCGCTCGGCGTGCTGCTATGCATCACTGCGGAGGGGAACCTTATGCCGCGACCGGTGTTGCACCAGCTTATCGACCGGGTGGTAAACGTATTACGCTCATTCCCATTTATCATATTGATGATTTTACTCTTTCCGTTTTCGCGGCTCATCATCGGTACCAGCATCGGAACAGCTGCAACGGTCGTACCGCTTTCCATCGCCGCCGCCCCTTTTGTTGCGCGGGTTATCGAAAGTGCCTTGCTCGAAATCGACCGCGGTGTTATCCAAGCGGCTCTCGCGATGGGATCATCCACTATGGAGATTATCTTTAAAGTGATGATACCGGAAGCACTGCCGCCCCTTGTCGCAGGCATTACACTGACTATTATCAACCTTATCGGGTATTCGGCAATGGCAGGTGCAATCGGCGGCGGCGGCCTCGGCGATTTGGCGATCCGATACGGCTATCAGCGGTTCCGCAGCGATATTATGCTGGCGGCGGTCATCGTCATTTTAGTGATGGTCGAACTTATTCAATTTATCGGCACGAGGATCAGTACGGCGCTTGCAAAACGACGGTAGGAGATACTCGCTCACTGTCTTTTGTAAAGACTGGGAAGCTGCATTAAGGATGAAGAGGTAGTACTGATTAATTAGCCTTCCTACTAAAAAGCTGAGAGAAAGGGCAAACATGTCAGATTTGTTTGCCCTGGTCGTACCTTTATTTTTTATTAATTTGTTCCGTATAGAATTCAAATGCTTCTTTGTCGGTATATTTGTGGTGAACGATTTTTCCGATTGCATCGGCCATCGCTACAGGATGAGCACTCTGAAAAATATTACGTCCCATATCAAGGCCGCGGGCTCCGTCACGGATTGCATGATAAGCCAATGCAAGCGCTTCTTGTTCGGGGAGCTTTTTTCCACCGGCTACTACAATCGGCACCGGACATGCAGCGACGATTTCTTCAAAATCTTCGCAATAATATGTTTTTATAATGTTTGCACCGAGTTCGGCAATAATACGTGTTGCAAGTTTAAAATACTGTGCGGTGCGCTCCATATTCTTACCGACTGCGACTACGCCAAGAGTCGGTATGCTATAACGGATTCCCGCATTAATAACCGCAGAAAGATTATCGATGCTTTCCAGCTGACCGTCGCCGCCGATAAAGGTCTGAACTGCAAGACAGTCAGCATTCATCCTTATCGCATCTTCAATATTGACGGCAACAACTTCATGGGTTAAGTCATCCTGTACCATAGAAGAACCGGAAGATACTCTGAGCGCAATAGCTTTTTTGCAGTCGGGACGCACACAGGTGCGCAATGCGCCTCGTGTTGCCATAAGGACATCGACATGGTCATTAAGCTGGGGAATTAAAAGGTCGAGCCGTTCGAGCCCCGAAACGGACCCCATAAAATAACCGTGATCAAATGCGAACATCACGGTATTACCGGTTTGAGGATTAAAGATATTCGAGAGGTGTTTTTTCATACCCCAGTCGAGATTACCTGCCCCCTTGACATAAAATGCTCCGTCAACGGCAAAAGGGACATCCGTGTAATAATCGTGAGCTGTTTTTAAACCATCTAAATCTGCCATACTATCATTCCTATCATTAAAAGTGATAACAGGGAACCTCTAAAAACGGCTGTGTCTTTAAAGATTCCCCTATAACCTCTATTTAGAAGTTATATTTATCCATGTTTTCTTTTGTGAATACTGCACGCTCCGGAAGCAATACAACACCGGAATCGTTTGCCGTATAAGCTTTCGGATCAAGTACCGTGTTCGGCTGAATAGTTACCTTACCGATGGTAGGAATATCGATTGTGTCGCCGACTTTCATACTGTGTCCTGTTGCTGCCCAGTAGGCGAGGTAACAGGAAATTGCACCTTGAATACCGCAATCCCACAAACCCCAGCGAGTAAGAATACCTGCACGGCAATAGCCCTTAATCGCATTCGGTGTTGCAAAACCGGTAATGGTTACCTTTTTCTGATTAAGACCAAGGTTTTGTGCGGCTTGACATTGACCGGGAAGAGCAGTCGAGTCGTTACAAATAATTAAGTCGATATCTTTGTGAGCAGACAGAACCGCTTCTCCAACTGTAATTGCACGTTCCGCATCTTGGTTGGAATAGTAGTTATCCGGCGCAACATTAACCCATTTGGGATACTTTTGGCGAATATAAGCTTCGCCTGCGACATGCCATGAATTCTGATCGGTAACCGTTGCCTGAGAATAGTGCCAGCAGTATTTGATAACATCTGTATCGGGATTTTTACCTCTTTCTTTAAGAGAGGTAACACCCATATCTACAAGCATTTTGCCGAGGATATCGGGGGTTCCCTGAGATGTCATAAGCTGCCGAGCATCAGGATTGGAATCGGAGTCCCATGTCATAACGGCAAGACCGGCCTTGCGCGCTGCTTTCAATGCTTGATCGACACCGGCTGCATCAACGGTCGAAATTGAGATTGCATCGGCACCTTGCTGAATAGCATTGTTAATGATATTAACCTGATTCGCCACTGCTGCATCGGGGCTGCCGTCATACTTTACGGTAAAACCGACCTGCTTTGCCAGTTTTTGAGCGCCTTCATTTGCTACTTCAAAAAAAGCATTGCCGCTGATTTTCGGAATAAATACGACAACAACGTCTTTCTTTGAACCACCAGAGCCCTGATCACTTGAGCCGCCGGCAAATACCGGTACGCCGACCAAGAGCGCTGCCAACATAATCGACATCAGTTTTTTCATTTTTTACCTCCTGATTTTGTCGTCCGTTGTTTTCACCTATAGACATCTTTAAAAGCAGAGCTATTAAAGATGTCATCCCCTATCGCTTGCGGAAAATACCGGTGAGATTGCTTGAAAAGCCTTTCCCGGAAAATCCGCGAGATGCAACAATAATGAGCAGTAACATGCCTACCGGTATATCAAGATACTGAGTATTGACTCCAGCCATCGATAAACCGAATCGCATAATTCCGATTACCAGCGCAGAAAGCGCCGTCCCGAAAATACTGCCGCTCCCACCGGTAATTGCCGTACCGCCGAGTACGACGGCCGTTATAACCGGCAGGGTTAATTCTTTACCAAAGTCCGCCTTTGCGGTACCAAGATATGAGGTAAGTACAATCCCGGCGATTGCCGCACCGGCTCCGGAAAGCGCATACGTCGTCATCTTAATAAATCGCGTATTTACCCCGGAAAATTCGGCGGCATTCGAGTTAATACCGCACAAATACACGGAACGTCCGTAGGCAGTACGGTGTAGAATAATATAGGCAATTATCGCCATAATTAAAAACAATAAAATTTGAGAAGGAATAATTCCAAAAAAACGGAACTGCGTAACTGCCGTAAATGCAGCAGGGAAACCGCTGATACCCTTGTACAATTCAACCTTTGCAATACGGGTAATCGAAACCGCTAAACCGGAATACAAAAACGAACCGCCGAGTGTTACAACCATGGGCGGCACATTGGTATACGCAATAATAAAGCCGCTTAACAGTCCGCACAGTATACCTGCAAGAATCGCAAGCAAACAGGCCGCATAGATATTTACACCGCTTTGAAAAAACACCCCGACAACAATCGACGAGAGGCCGACTATTGAACCTGCCTGAATATCCATCCCGCCGGCAATAATAACCATCGTTACAAAAAGCGAGATGATACAGATCGAAATAAAGTCATTGATCGAGCCGAGCAGTACAATCGGACGTAAAAAGCGCGGGTTCAACATACCGAATAAGATAATTTCGCATACAATAACGGCAATCAGCAATAATTCATTTGTAAAAGCAAACCGTTTCTTTCCCATATCGCTACCTACTCTCCGTTCCGGCTGTCTTTGCTAAGAGGCGCGTTCTCCGTGCCTTTTCAGCCGCATAATGCTGTACCAACCCGTCTATCGTAACAATCGTAATCAATAAAATACCGGTAATCGTGCTGTCATAATCGGAAGAAAATTTTAAAAATACGAGGATGCGGTCTATCGACGCCATGATGATGGCTCCTATCAGCGCACCGAACAACGAACCTACACCACCGGACAGACTGATGCCACCCAGAACACAGGCTGCAATCGCTTTCATTTCGTAACCGTTTCCTGCAATCGGCGTAACAAATCCGATGCGGCTTACATAGATACAACCGGCTGCTGCTGCACATACGGAACTAAGCACAAAGGCGCTTATCCGCGTGCGCTTTACCGGAATGCCGACCAGCTCGGCGCCGCCGATATTGTCCCCTACGGCATAAAAATTTCGTCCTATGGCAATACGCCGCAGCAACAGTGAACCGCCGACTGCGATAATGAATGTTGCCAAGTAAATGTAAGTGATACCGCCGATAGTCGCTTGACTGACCGCCTTGTACTCAAACGGAATGTTTTCAACCCATTTTCCGCCGGTATAGACATAGATAAGACCGCGGATAACGCCGTTCATACCAAGCGTCATGATGATAGAAGGAATGCCGAGATATACGAGTCCATAGCCGTTTATGAGTCCGCATACAATACCGATTCCGACAGCCGCTAAAATAGCAAACGTCCACGGACTGCCGTCACGAATTAACGTTGCGCTTACTGCAGCAGTCAACCCCATCACTGCGCCGACCGAAACATCGATTTCACCGATAATCAGTACAAATGCGATACCGATAGACAAAAGCGCAAATACGACGCTTGAGTTTACCGTCTGCATTAAATTTCGCGTACCGAGAAAATCGGGATTAACGATACCGACAAGAAGAAAAAGTATCACTACTACCGCAAGCGAAAAGAGGCTTCTTGCCGTAAAAATCCGCTTAAAGGATATATACTGCATTTATCCAACCACCCCTTTTTCTACACCGAAGGAAGCCGCCATCAGCGCCTGTTCGTTTATTTCAGCTTTTGAAAATTCATGATTAATTCTACCGCGGTACATGGTAACGACCCGATCGCTCATCGTAATGATTTCTTCCATATCGGAACTGATCAGTAAGATAGCCACGCCTGTTTTTTTAAGCTCTTTGATAATCGCGTACACATCGCTGCGTGCTCCCGCATCAACCCCGCGCGTCGGTTCGTCAAGGATAACCAAATGCGGATTTGTAGAAAAACATCTTCCGATAATCACTTTTTGCTGATTGCCGCCGGAAAGAGAACCCATTATCTGGCCGTCGCCGGTAACTTTAATATGAAATTCATCGATGTATTTTTTTGCAAGCGATTTTTCCTGCATGGTATTGATAAGCATTCGCTTTAACGTTGTAAGTGTTATAGAAGTAATATTATTACGCACCGTTGTCAATTTAAAAATCCCGTTTAAAAATCGGTCTTCGGGAAGATAATTGAGCCCCTTTGCAATAATCCGCTTGGTCTTCAACCCCGTAATATCTTCTCCGTTTAAATACACTTTTCCGCTCAGCACCTTATCGCGGCCGTAAAGTGTCGTTGCGAGCTCCGTTTTACTGGCTCCTACGACACCGGTCATACCGAGAACTTCTCCGGGATAGACATCAAGATTAACATCGGCAAAACCGTAACCGCTGAGATTTTTAAGCGAAAGCACCGGCTCTTTTTTTTCGATTCCCGTCGTCTCAATCGTTTCTTCTTCGAGCATTCTTTCGACACTTTCCGGTGCAAGTCCTTTTAACAACATATCATATGTAAAGTCTTTGGTATCGCCGTCCATTGTAATAGTACCATCTATCAAAAGCGCAATGCGGTTTGCTATAGCAAATACTTCATTTAAACGATGTGTTATATAAATGATGCCGACGTTCTTTTTTTTCAATTCGGCGATAATATTAAAAAGTGAGTTAACCTCTTCAAACGTAAGCGAAGAAGTCGGTTCGTCAAAAAACATGATGCGTGCCTCACGCATCAGACCGCGTAAGATTTCTACCAACTGCTGTTCCGCAATCGAGAGCGTACGTGCTGTTCTATCAAAATCGAGTTTCCAGCCGAGCTGCTGCATAATATCCATAAGACGCTTATGAAGTTCTTTCTTTTTACCGGGAATCCCCATCAAAATATTTTCTTCAAGCGTCATATTTGAAAAAAGCATCGGCTCCTGCGGTATAAGATATACTCCCGCGTGCAGCGAAGCTGAGGGGCTTCCATAATGAATGGGTTTCCCGTCTACAAGGATGTCTCCACTGTCAGGTCTGTTTATTCCCATAATGGTCTTTACCAGCGTACTTTTACCGGCGCCATTACCTCCGATAAGGGCAAGCACGTCTCCCGGGTAGACATTAAGGTCAACGCCTTTAAGTACGGCATTGGAACCGAATGATTTATAGATTTTCTTTACCGACAGCAACGGCGCTGCGTTTTCATCCATAGGTTGTTTCCTCTCTCACTCAAGAGTAAAAATTAAAGAACTTTTGTTCTTGATATGAACATTTATCAATATTTTAAGTATAAGACGAAAAAAACGATTTGTCAAATGTATATTTGATAAAATAACAAAATTTCAGCGAGATAGGAATTTCTTACTGTTTTTAAAGTTTTGTTAATTAAATTATGAAGAAAATGAATAATTAGTCCTAATAACCTATCGGTTAAATCTTGTTTTTTTAGATCTAATGTGATAATATGTTCATAGTGTGATATTTTGTTCGTTTTAGGAGAAGAAAAACACAATGACGGATGATTGGGAAAAAGAGCTTATCGTACGTATCGCATGGTATTATTACATACAAAAGAAAACGCAAAAAGAAATAGCCGATATGCTCGGTATTTCCCGTATGCGTGTTATAAGATTGCTTGAAAAAGCTGAACGGGAAAACGTTGTGCAAATCAGCATTCATAATGATTTTAGAGGCAGGCTGAAAACCGAGCAAAATTTGATCGATATCTACCGGCTTGATGATGCCTTTGTAATCCCTTCCGATGAACGCCATACCCCCGAAACGCTTAACGATGCGGTTGCGAAAGCGGCTGCTATGTACATCGACGAACACTTCTCCGATACGCCCATCATCAATATCGGATATGGTGATACGACCGGACGGTTTATGAACTATTTTTCGCAAATTTCAAAAAAGAAACCGACGTATATCTCGCTCACCGGTGGCGTCAGTATTTATCTGCTCAACACACAGCTCTCTGCTGGAAATGCATCACTCTACCTTATTCCGGCTCCTTTCGTTGCATCAACAAAAGAAATTGTTGACGCAATCAAAAAAGAAACGGCCGTTATTGAAATTTCGCGGATGCACTCGACGGCAAGTTGTTCGGTTATCGGCATCGGCGGTATGGATGATAATGCGACTGTTATTAAGTCCGGAATCATACAAAAAAACGATTTCGATTTTCTCAAAATGCGCGGCGCTGCAGGTGATGTGCTTGCTCATTTTTTTGACGAAAACGGAACTTTTATTCCGGTTTCTACCGAAGAACGCCTTATCACATATTCACCGGAAGCATTAAAAAAACTGCACAATGTCATTGCCGTTGCTGCTGGAACGGTTAAACGCACTGCAATCAGAGCGGCGCTTCGGGGACAGTACCCGAATATTCTCATAACGGATGAAGCAACCGCAGAGTGGCTCATTGAAAATAAGTAAAGGAGTATTGGGAGATAATTATGAGTGAAAAGTATTTGATGGCTATCGATGCCGGTACGGGGAGTGTTCGCGCTGTCATTTTTGATGTAAAAGGAAATCAAATCGAATGCGTACAGCAAGAATGGGAGCATCTTGAAGATCCGAAATATCCCGGAAGTATGAACTTCGATTGGGAAAAAAATTGGGACTATGCGCGCCGCTGTATCGCCGGGGTAATGGAAAAATCACACATCAACAATGCCGACATCGTTGCCGTTTCGACAACTTGTATGCGCGAAGGGATTATCTTATACGATAAGACAGGAAAAGAAATCTGGGCATGTGCCAATGTCGATGCGCGCAGTACGGACGAAGTGGTACAGCTTAAAAAAAAGTCGCTCTCTCTTGAACATGAACTTTATCTTGAGACCGGACAAACGTATTCGCTCAGTGCGCTGCCGCGTATCCTTTGGGTAAAAAATAATTTGCCGGAAGTATATGAGAACATTGCTTCTATTGGTATGTTTAACGACTGGCTTATCTATAAAATGAGCGGGAAACTGGTTGTGGAACCGAGTAACGGCTCTACAAGCGGGCTTTTTTCATTGATAAAGCGGACATGGGATAAAACGATTGCAGAGCGTTGCGGTCTTAAACGCGATATCTTCCCGCCGGTACAGGAATGCGGTACGCTCGTTTCCCACGTCAGCAAAGAGGGCGCTAAAGAAACCGGATTGAAAGAAGGAACTCCTATTATTGTCGGTGGCGGAGATGCCCAGCTTGGTACAATCGGAGTCGGCGTAACGGAAGCGAATGAAGCGGCTGTTTTCGGTGGGACATTTTGGCAATATGAATATAACACCGCAAGCGGAAGCATATCGGACGACTGCGATATACGGGTGAACTGCCATGTACAGCCGAATCTTTGGCAGTATGAAGCGCTTGCATTTAAACCCGGCCTGATGATGCGCTGGTACCGCGACGGATTTTGTAGCGAAGAACAAAAAGAAGCTGCCGCACAAGGTAAGGATGTCTATGCGCTGATGGATGAACGCGCCGAAAAAATCCCGGTTGGTTCGAACGGTATGTTCTGTACATTCAGCGATGTTATGAATTTTTCCGCATGGCGCCATGCAGCCCCTACGTTTACGAACTTCACCTTTGAAGCGGAGCTGTTCAATAAATACACCTTTTACCGTTCCATCCTCGAAAGCACTGCGCTTATCACTTACGGCCATATGCAGCTGGTTGCATCAAAAGGAGGCGGAATGCCGTCCGCGGTAACGTTCGGCGGCGGAGCTGCGAAGAGCCGGTTATGGGCGCAAATCGTATGCGATGCACTCGGCGTGCCTCTGCGCATACCGGTCGTAAAAGAAGCAACCGCGCTTGGGGCGGCAATGCTCGCGGCGACAGGCGTCGGTATATACGGCAGTATAAAAGAAGCGGCGGCGGCGATGGTGAAAATCGAAACGACACTACAGCCGAATATGGAACATCATAAAAAATACATGGAAATGTACAAGATATGGCGGAATATATACGATGCCCAACTCGATTTGAGCGATCGCGGCATCACGCAGTACATGTGGGCTGCGCCGGGCATTACCGGAAAATAGAAAGGAACTTCTAAAAACTTCAGGTTTTAGAAGTTTTCTTTAGATGTAACTTGTGATGTTTTAATTTAAGTCATTATATTGTAAAGACTTAAATTAAAACTCGACGGGCACCTCTATTCCGAAGGATGCGAAGCAAATCTAACCGAGTTTTTAGAGGTGCCCAGAGCATAATAGGAGAATAATATGTTTATAGTAGATGAAAAAGATAAAGAGTATCGTTTTCAGGATCACGGGCCGAAGTATTTGATGAAAGGGCCTCGAATGAATTTTGCGATAGTGCAGTTCCAACCGGGACAGGATTTTAGAGCGCATTATCACGACATAATGGAAGAAAATTTTTACATCCTTGAAGGTGAGGTAGATATCGTTGTCGATAACGTCATGCACCATCTGACAAAGGGGCAATTCATCCATATTGAGCCCAAGGAAGTTCATTATGTTATCAATCGATCCAATGCCGTGATGCGCATGGTATCGACGCTTGCCCCCTATCAAGACAACGATAAAATTGAAGTGGATAATCCGGTATTGGAATAAAGGCCACAGAGCGCTCTTGTTGACATACTTTGCTTTTTCAATTGACCTTTCAGCGATAGTATGCGAAAATAAAAAGATGTCCGCATCGTAATCAACCAAATCTACAGATGTGGGCAAGAAGGAGCATAAATCTATGTTAAAAAAAATGATTGGCATTTTGTCTGCGGGGCTGATGATTGCAGCTCTTATGTCATGTACTCAGGCAAAAAAGGAAGAGGGACCTATCACGCTTCATTATTGGACGCATGAAGACCCCGCCCGTACGGAGCTTGAAACAAAGCTTATCGCCGAATTTGAAAAAGCAAATCCGAATATCAAAGTCGAGCGGACGACGCAGGGCGCTGCAAAGCTGATTGAACTGGTACAGACTGCTTTTGCGGCTAATCAGGGACCGGATATTTTCAATTTATCTATCGAAGATGAATATTCTTATGTTGCGAACGGTAGAGTCGCTCCGGTTGATCCCAAAGCTGCCGGTTATGCCGATCAGGCAGCTATCTATGACAGCTATTTGCCGGAAATTCTCAATGCCGTAACCAAAGACGGAAAAGTATACGGTCTGCCGTTGGAAATTACCAACTGGTGTATCTATATCAATAAGAAGATTTTCCGTGATGCCGGTTTGGATCCCGAAAAAGATTATCCCAAAACATGGGAAGATATGGTTGCTGTTTCCGAAAAATTGGTTATCCGCGACGGTGATATTTTGGTGCGCAGAGGGTTCGATTTCCGCTATCCGTATTATCTTGTTGCCTTTGTTCCGATGGTGGAACAGCTCGGTGGTCAGCTGATCAGTGATGATGGAAAAACAGCGATTGTCGGCGATGAAGCATGGATCAAGTTCCTTACCTTTATGCGCGATTGGGGACCCTCCGGAAAGAACCTTGGCTCTCCCACCTACAAGAGCGCACGTAACCTGTTCAACAAAGACAATAACGACATTGCAATGGCAACGACCGGTTTATACCAGCAGGGACGGATCCGCAAGGATAATCCCGACTTCTATAATAGCGGTGAATGGATGGTTGTTCCGTTCCCTCAATTTAAGAACGCAGTTAAAGAAGTTCCCGCTTGCTATTACGGACATTTCTTAATGGTTAACAACGATATTTCCAAGGCGAAGCAGGAGGCTGCATGGAAGCTCATCGGCTTTTTACTCAAGCACGGTGAAGACTACCTACGCGAAGGAGGTAACATTATTCAGCCGACCAAAGCCTTGCTCGACTCGCAGACACTCAAAGATATGCCGTATTCCGATGTATTTATCAACGATATGAACAAAGGACACATGGTGTATTACGGAGCGAACAGTGCTGAGTTGCAAACGGCAATCCGCTCGGCAGTTGAGTCGGTTATGCTGTCCGGTGTAGCTCCTGAAAAAGCGCTTGAGTCTTTGCGAGCAACGGCTCAAGAAATTCTTGACGAAGAAAATAAAAAATAAATAGTTACCTTGCAATGCGATGTTCTAACTCGTGCTATTTGTACGAGTTAGAACTCGCCGACCTATTCGCCAACGAAGCTATTGAACAGGTCTAGTACTCATCGGTAAAAGGAAAAGCGGTTATGTCTAACTCAAAAAAAAGCGGCGGTATTGAAAAAAAAATCGCACGGTGGGGTGTTATTTTTGTTATTCCCGCAGTGTTGTTTTTTACTGTATTCAGTTTTTATCCCATTATAAATGCATTCATCGAAAGCTTTTTCGATAAGCGCGTTCTCAGTAATATTCCCCCTAAGTTTGTAGGGCTGCAAAATTATTTCTATATTTTTGACGCTTCCCGATACGATAATCCGATGTCATTCTTAAATTCGCTGCGTGCAACGGTCGTGTTTACGCTCGGAACATTTATACCGCTTGTGATATTAAGTCTCTTGTTTGCGGTGCTTATCAGCTCATTGCAGCGAAACAGTTTAAAAAAAGTTTTTCAGATAGCGTATTACACGCCTGCTATTCTATCGTCTGTTGTTGCTGCGGCGATTTGGCTGCTTATTTTTGATCCTCGCGGACTGGGAAATTACTGGATTAATAAACTTCTTTCCACGCCCGGTGTTGACCATCAATGGTTGCTAAACAGTACGATGCTTCAACTTTCTACAATGATTGTATATTTTTGGAAATATATCGGATACTTTGTTATTCTTTTTATTACCGGTCTTTCGACCATTCCTCCGGTGGTGTACGAAGCGGCTTTAATCGACGGTGCAAATAGATTCCAAGTCTTTTGGTCGATTACGCTGCCGCTCCTGAAACCGACGGTTGTATTGGTTTCAATTATGGCGATGCTGCAGTGTTTAAAAACGTTCAGCACCCAATATCTCTTTACTCAGAATGGAGCGTCGCTCGGGCCGATTAACGTTATCACGTTGAATATCTATCAGACCGGTATTAAGCTGCAGCGGATCGGCCGTGCAAGCGCGATGAGTATCGTATTATTTTTAATGATGCTCCTTTTAACATGGCTGCAATTCCGCTCGTCAAAACCCGACGAGACGGATTATTAAAAGAGTGCCGTAAGACGCATAGGAGTTAAATATGAAACAATCTATGACGACGGGAGCGCTTTCGGTTATTAAACTGGTATTATTGCTGGCGCTTGCTGCCTTTACTGTGATGCCGCTCATTTTTATGTTGACCGCTTCATTTATGTCGGGAAAAGAGATTATGCAGATGCCGTATAAATGGATTCCCGAAAGCTGGCAGTACGTCAACTTTATAACGGCAATGAAAGGCAACGACGGCAATTACATTTACGTTCGGAATATTATCAACTCGTTTATCGTGGCAATTAGCGTGTCATTTACCACGGTTCTCCTCGCATCCATCACCGGTTACGGACTGGCTAAATTTAGATTCCGCGGACGAAACCTCATCTTTATGCTGATTATGGCAACCATGATGATTCCGTTTGAAGCTATTATGATACCGCTGTACATGATCGCGACGAAGCTGCATATCCAAAATACATACACGGGGCTGATACTGCCCTTTATGGTGAGCGCATTCGGTATTTTTATGATGCGCCAATACCTTATCACCTTCCCGAATGAGTTTTTGGATGCAGCACGTGTGGATGGTATGCATGAGTTTTCCATCTATTCGCATATCGTACTGCCGAACTGTAAACCCGTTATCGCAACGCTCGCGATCCTTTCGTTTAGGACGCAGTGGGATAACCTGCTGTGGCCGCTGCTGGTTTCCCAGTCCGATACGATGAAAACCATTCCGCAGTACATCACCTCATTTACAGCCGAACGGAGCACCGACGAAGGTGCAATGATGGCCGCCGCCGTTATTGCCAGCATCCCGATGATGTTGATCTTCTTCGGACTTTCCAAATATTTTATTGGGGGGTCGGTTGTATACGAATCCCGCAAAGGCTAACCACCTTTTGAAATATACGGCACATCTGCGTTGTCGCTACGCCGAAATAAATGCTCAACGTACAGCAAGTACGCCTCCGCTTTATTTCGGCTAGGCTCCTAACATCTGTACCGTCTATTTCAAAAGGCTTACGGAAAGGGTGCAGCTACTGTGTCGCATTGCCAAAAGCGTACATCCTTGTACGCTTTTGGCAGCGAGTTTCGGGCGATGCCGAAACATCGCTTCTGTTTAAACCAGCGGCATCCTTGCCAATGTTTAAGCGGCATTGCCGCTTAAACTTGCAAGTTTTGGCTGGCCAAAACGTTGCTGCTGAAAATCCTCAACGTATCATTTCCGATAAAGATGGCGGTGGTTCCACACAGCAGCAAGTTTTTCGTGAGAAAAACTTGTCGTTGAACGGCGTACATGAATGTACACTGTTCAACAGGCTATTTCCGCTTTTTATAGGCGGAGGCAGAGCTTGCACTGACGGGATGTTTCTTTCTCGTGTCTTTGTCGCGGAAAAAGGCTTCGCGCCGGTTCCCTTCACGCAGCTTTCGTGAAGGGCTTTTTTTTGCATAACCGGCTGTATGAGGACTCTTTTCGTTTACGCTATCCGATTTTGTGTCGATGTGGATATGCGGCATATTGTTTTTTTTCTTTGAAAGCCTCAATGCCTCGTGAGCGGCGTCGGCCGGTAAATCTGCGAGCGAAAAACGGTCGAATAATTCGATACGATCAACCGCGTGTTCGGGAATGGAAAGCAACGTACTGAAAAACTGTGCGAGGCTCCGCTTGCTTGTCCCGTCCTTCCTGCCTAATCCGATATAGAGCCGGACGGTATTCCCGCCGGAGGATTTTCCGCGCTTGTCTTCCGTGCGGGGGACTTTGATATTTCTGTAATGGGATGCCGACAGTACCGAACCGTAATGCAGCTGCAGCACGGCGGCAAGCACTTCGACACTGTCAATATTTATGATACTGCTTTCGGTATTCTCGGCGTAGGATACGGTGGCGGTTTCTTCAGTGGCGGTGAGGCTTGCTTTATTTCCGGCTAAGAGTTCTCGGGCGAGTTCGATAAAGGGCTTGTTGACCGTATGCTCGGCTCGGATGGTGTCCAGCTGACGCCGCAGATCGGAAAAGAGCCGCTCTTGTTTTTGCGCGAGGACTTTCTCTATAGAAGGGATTTTTCCTTCCTGCAGCTCGCCTCGTGCATGGCGGCGCAAATAGTCGATCCTGCGCCGCTCATTCGGGCGGATAAAGCTTACCGCCGTCCCTTTTGCCCCCGCCCGTCCGGTTCTGCCGATACGGTGGGTGTACGTGGGGCCATCATACGGAATGGAATAGTTGACAACGTGCGTAATCCCTTCGATATCGATACCGCGGGCGGCAACATCGGTTGCAACGAGAATGCGGGTTTTCCCCGCCCGAAAACGGCTCAAGATTTTTTCGCGCTGTCCCTGCGGGATATCTCCATGCAAAGCGGCGGCTTCGTAATGCCGTTCGTCAAGTTCTTTCGCAACCGCATCGGCGTCAACCTTGGTTTGGCAAAAGACCAGCCCGTAAAAGTTTTCGGCGGTGTCGATCAGGCGAACTAAGGCTTCGCTTTTATCTTCTTCCCTCACCATCCAAAAAAACTGTTCGGTAAGCGGCAGCGGTTCTTCCGACGCCTCTTCTTCTACAATTTCATATTCGCCCATAAAGTCGGCAGCAATTTTCAAAATCTGCTTGGGCATCGTTGCCGAGAACATCAGTACTCGAGAATCGGGATTTGCCTTTTTGAATATCGTTTCGATATCTTCGATAAAGCCCATGTTCAGCATTTCGTCAGCTTCATCTAAAATAAAATATTCGATACTGTCCAAATTCAGCGAGCCGCGCTCCAAATGATCGATAACACGGCCGGGGGTTCCGGCAACAATTTCGCATCCGCGCTTTAAGTTTCGTAATTGTTCGACAATCGATGCGCCGCCGTATACGGTCGTGATACGGGGATGGGTTCCTTCCTTAAACGATTCTATTTCCGAAGCGACTTGCAGCGCAAGTTCGCGAGTAGGCACCAATACCAACGCACGCGGTTTTTCCCGCGGTTCCCTCAATTCCTGTACAAGCGGCAATCCGTAGGCGGCTGTCTTACCGGTACCTGTTCTCGCCTTTGCAATAACGTTCGCATCACCGTTTAAGAGGCGCGGAATTGCCAACACCTGAATGGGCGTCGGCTCTTCAAATCCTTTTGCCGCTACCGCATTCAACACGGACTCATCGAGTCCTAAATCTCTAAAAGATATATCCATAATCGGTGCGAGTATATCAGATACGACGATAAGTTCATAGCCTACTTTACAAAAGAAACTTAATATGCTACAGTACTCCCTCGAAAGCCGGCGTGGTGAAATTGGTATACACGATAGACTCAAAATCTATTGGGGGCAACTCCGTAAGGGTTCAAGTCCCTTCGCCGGCATGTTCTTCAACCCAGCCGCCGTTAACCCACCGGTCTTCAATCTATCAAAACTACTAAAAATGAAATATGGAACGAAAAGACGCAGGACTTGCATTTTTATTGCAATACGAAAATGTCGCATGGTATGAAAAAGGACGTGTCAGAATCCTTGACCGGCGCATTTATCCCCAAAAAATAACATACGTTGAATGTTCTTCGTGGCAGGAAGTCCGGCAGGCGATTGCCGATATGGTAACCCAGAGCGCCGGGCCGTATACGGCTGCCGCTATGGGAATGGCGCTTGCCGCATATCAAGTACGGAATGAGGGGGCAGAGAAGCAGCGGCGCTTTCTTGAAGAGGCAGCGCAGGGGTTGGCTCATGCGCGCCCGACGACGGCAAACAGAATGGGACTGATTACTACCGGCTGCCTCACTACGGCTGAAAATGCCTTGAACGCGGGGCAAGATGTAGTAACCGCCCTTTTTAACGCTGCAATAGATTCGCTGAATCGGCGCTACGGTATAATGGAAAAGGTTGGAGGCTATCTTGCAGAGCTTTTTCCGCAAGGAGGCGGCGTTCTTACCCAGTGTTTTGGGGAAACGATTGTCGGGATGATGCTGAAGGCTGCCCGTGCGAGCAATAATCCCGTGAGAATAATCTGTGCCGAAACGAGGCCGTTCCTGCAAGGCGCCCGCTTAACTGCAAGCTGTGCCGCCGATATGGGCTTCGATACCACCGTTATTACCGATAATATGGTTGCCTATATGATGCAGCAAGGGCAAGTCGATCTTTTTACCTCAGCGGCGGATACTATTACGCGGGACGGTCATATCGCAAATAAAATCGGCACGTTTCAGATAGCCCTGCTTGCAGAGCAGTTCGATATACCGTACTATGTAACCGGCATACCGGATGCGGATAAAAAAACTGCCGCTGATATCCGCATCGAGCAGCGCAATCCTGAAGAAACGCTTTCGTGCCATGGAGTGCGGCATACGCATCCTGCGGTAAAAGGTATTTATCCCTCGTTCGATATTACCCCACCTCAGCTTATCCGTGGGGTCGTAACCGATAAGGGAATATACCGCGCCCAAGAGCTCGGTGCGTATTTCGATACGCCGCAGGAGCGGTTCTATTAGATTGTTACGAGATTGCTAGGTTATTACTATGGATATACAAAAAGTTCCTTATACCCGTATTATTACTCCGGCTCCACGCCGTCCCATCGAAAATGCAGTACCGTTGTATGGGTCGTATTCGGGGATGTTTCATACCTTTGACATACGGGGCGTTAAAAAACCGTTCGGAGATTTACCGATTCCTTCGTTCATTACGGATACCCGTATAACCGACACACTGAGGCTCCTCTTTTGCGATGATACTCTTATCGGTGAAATCGAATTTTTTTACGGCGGATATTTTGCTTTTATGGAAACAACACTGTGGAACCGGCAAACGAACCGCTTGCTTGCCTACCGGCAGCTTTTGCCGCTCGGTTTTGTGCATCTACCTAAGTACATTGCGTACAGTGTTGCAACCTGCCGCGTTAAACGGCGGTATATCCGTATTTTTTCCCGCCTTTCCAAAGGGATGCTCTATGCCGATTTTGATTTTCTTGCTGCCAACGACCGTCCGTCATGCGAGGGGCGACTTGATTTTGATTCACGTTCGCCGCAATGCACCGACTATTCCGCCGTTATCCCTTCTTTTGTGAACCGCCGGTGCCAAGCCGTGTATTTCCGCTCATTTGCCGTAAACGGGTGGGTTACGTTCGGGCACAATCAAGATATACAATTGAATAAAGCAAATGCAGTCGGCTTTTTGGATTTTCGAAAAACATATACGACACTGCGTACAAAGCGGAGTGTGGTTATCGGACTAGGCGTTATTGATGGCACCCAAGTTTCTTTCCATTTAAGTAATTCCATCGCTCCCGACAGCTACAGCTATAATGACAATATTTTGTTTTATGGTGGAAAACGTATTCCGTTGCCGCCGGTACGTATTACATATCCGTTCGGTTCTTCCAAGGAATGGATTATCCAAGATACCGAGAGCATGGTTGATTTAACCTTTACCCCCAGTGCAATCTCCCAGCGGAACCTGAATATCCTTGTCTGGCAGCGGGATTATAAGACTATTTGCGGTACTTTTGAAGGTTCTTTTTTAATTGAGGACGGCGTAGTGCTCAAATTAAAAGGCTTCCCAGGCATCGCAAAAAAAGTTAGGATGAGAATGTAAAGGGCATCGGCAGGTGTCTACCGCAGCTTTTCTCCTTTAGTTTTGTGCTTAACTCTGTACTTCCGGAAAACGATAGATAAAATCGGCAATGGGCTCCAGTCCGTTTTGAATATGCATCGTATCGATTTTTTGTTCTATAGAGCTCAATACGGAATCATCGGCGATTATCTCTTTTACTTTTTTTATTATCTTCCGTGGTTTTGGAATATACCAACCGAGGTTGTTGTTAACAACATAGAGCATATTCCCGAATTCTTGTCCACGCACATAGCTTGCAAGGATTAACGGCTTACCGGCAGACAGGGTTTCCATAACGGTAGCAGGTCCGCCTTTGGTGATCACACAATCGGACACATTGATTAAATCGGGCATAAACGAAACAAAACCGAATACCTGAATATTGGAAATATTCGTGGTTTTAAGGAGAATTTCCAGTTGTGTTTTTAACACTTTATTCTTGCCGCAGATAACGATTAAATGAGCAGGACAGCGCTGAAAAATAAAAGCGTTGACAATAGCAAGCGTCGATTTTAAGCCTTCTCCGCCGCCGACAACCAGTATGATTTTCTTATCAAGCGGAATGCCGTGTTTTTTCTTAGCAGTAATTTTTTCGTCGGGGGTATACCGCCGGTCAAAATTCCGTGAAAGCATAATAGGAAATTGATGAACCTGTTCCGGCTTAAAGCCGCAGTGCGAGATCGCTTCTTTTTGCAGCTTCCGAGAAAAGACAATAAGCTCGGTATCTTTTACATAAAACCAGGACGGATGTGCGGTGAACGGATCCATCACAATGGAAATAAGCGGGATGTTAGGGTTTACTCTATCGATAGCAATCCGTGCCAGCGGAATAAGTATTTCGTGTAGACAAACCAATTTAGTTATTTTTTCAGCTTTAAGAAATGTTACCAGATTTTTTACAATAAACGGACGTAACAGCCATGCACAAAAGGTTAAAACGGTTTTCGATTTTGTTAACTGATAGAACGCAACGTAACCGGGTTCAAAGTAGTTTGAAGTTGCAAGATATCCTTTTTCAAAAAAAATGCGCGCAACCCAATTGGTGCTTTTGAAGCCATTTTGCGGTATATATTCGGCATTATCCGGATATTTTTCTTTTAAGAATGACACTAAAGCATTGGCGCCGGAAATATGCCCGCCGCCTGTCTTTAGATATAAAAAGCCGATACGTTGTTTCATTAAGAACACTATATCAAAAAGAGGTTGTAAGCGTAAAGACGATGGTATTGAAACGTTGTAACCAAGTTTTTCCGCTGCTGCCATGAATTGGAGCATTTGACAATAGGTGGGTGGCTTGACAAACAATATCGTTGCCGATAGCATAAATAAGTCTTTTTAATAGTATTTGAAGATACCTGGTGGTATCTAAAAATGGGGAGAAAATATGCATTTACATAAAAAAATATTGGCGGTGGTACTGTTTGCTGTCGCTGCCGTCCATTTATATGCTTTTGATTCCGGCTTTACGTTGGGAGTAAAGGCGAATTTGACCGGCTCACTGACACGTCCGAAGATTAATAAAGAGGATAGGGATTACTTAGGTGCCGACAAAATGGAAGGATCGCTCGGCTATATAACCGTCGGAGAAGCAGATCTAACCTATATTTTCGATTCAATAAAATACTTCCGCTTACAAGATAATAGTATATTTGGCGGACTGGGCTGGAGCTTCGCGCTCGGCCTGGGGCAGGGCTTTACCGGACAGATTTCGGGACAGGCTGATGCAGGTATCGGGGTGCCAGTTAATGTCTATTGCCGTATACACATGACTCCTGTGTTAACGCTTACAACGGGTGTCCGCTCATATTTTTTAGGTAACCGTATCGCAGTCGGTCTTAACACCGGTATACGGATGCCGATGGATCCTCAACCGATATATGAACTTTACAGCAATTTAACGCCGGAACAGATTGAAGCATTAAAAACAGCTACCGGCGGAAAGGTTGATTTTTCTCCCGAAACAGGAACGCTGTTAATTACTCCGGAACAAATAAAAAAATAAACCCTATCGGTTTTACTTTTAAGGGCTACTTTGAATATAACCAGCCGTTCCTGTCCCGAATGGAGATTTTGTTTGGAGCGTTCTTATCATATACGGTGTATAGACCGAAATATATAACAATGCCGCAAAAAGTTATTACTGCGGCTCAAGCCGGAGGGGCAGCCAAAAATCCTCCTATTAATGTTGATGTGCTTAATCACCCGCTTAATTCGTATTATTTAAATTCGCTCGATTTTGGTCTCACAATCGGGTTAACCTTTAAGGTCTAAGGAGGTACATTTATGTATTTGCCTAAAAAGATTATAAATACAATTACTGTAATGCTTTGTACCGCTTCTGCGGTGTTGATGTTTTCGACATGTAAACCGTCGATAGGAACCCCATGGTACCCGCGGTCGGCAGGTTCGGATAAAATGCCGCTGTATGTAGGCGAGATAACGGTGGCAGATACCCATGTAGAAAAAAGCGCTGATGCACCCAATTTTAATGCTTCTGCGGAATATACCGTTCCGGTATCCGGTAAATTAGATTCCGTTAATGTTGCACATATTAAGGTAAAGCTCTATTCCGATGCCAAGTTAGAAAAAGAATTGACGCTTGATAAAGATTTTACCCTTGAGCTTGCCGGAGGTTCCATTCCTCTGGTAACGAATACTCCTGTTCCGGTGCTGCTGCGTATTAAGCCTACGGCTTCACAGTATGGTATTATAGAAAAAACAATAAAGATAACACGGCAGCCTAAGGATACCGTATACCTTGGTAATTTGACAGTATATGGTATTTCGGCAACTCCGCCATCGGCTGACGGCAGTTCTTACTATACGGTTACCGTACCGAGCGAAATTAACAAAATAACAAAAAATGAGATTGGCGTAAGTCTTTTTTCGGATGCGCAAAAGAAAAATGAAATAGATAATAACAGTGTTACTATTACCGTTACCGGCGGTTCCGTACAGCTAGCCGCCGAGGTGCCAATTGCCGTTACAGTAACGATTACCCCGCCCGATCTTTATGACAGTGTACAAACAACTGTTATGGTAACACGCGAAAAGGTTCAGGAAAAACCTTTGAGTGAATTGGTATTGGTAAAAGAACTGGCGGTATTCGGAACTCCTGTTGTACCCGATAATAATGGGACATATACTCTTTCCGTTGCGAACGATACAAAACGAGTAACACAGCGGGATATTACCGTAAGTCTGGTAAAAAACGATGAAGCCCAAACGCCGGTTGTAGGTAGAGTAAGGTTACTATCCGGCAGTTCGGTTCCGTTAGCTGCAGGGACAGAGGCCTACCTCGCTGTTGAAATTACAGTGCAGGAGCCTTCCGGCCAATTTATAAAGATTGTAAAAATCACACGTGAAAAGAAAGCTGCTGATCCTTCCAATCCGGGCGATCCGTCCAATCCTAATGATCCTGATGACGGAGAAGATTGGGGAAGTGGTGGGGAAAGTGATGAGGACAATAACGATCTCCCTGGAACTGTGCCTCCTTCTATTCCCGAATTTAATGAAAATAAACCCAATTCAAACCCGAAAGATCCAGAAGGTCGATTGAAATGGGTTAAGAAAACTTTTGATCCGAATGAAGATCCGTTTACCAAATATACGGCAGATTCCAACGGCTTTTCTGCTACCCAATTTGATAGTTGGGTTGTGTATATCAGCGATTTTAATAACGACACAAACGTTCCTACCTATAGATTTAAACCCGGTGTATGGACGGGAACACCTGAAAGCTATGATGGACCGAATTTCGGCTCCAGTCTTAAAACTTCAAAAAATGTAAAGTTTTATCGTTATAGAACGCGAAAAGATCGTTGGGCACAACATGGGGGGTTCGTTCCTGCCCATGATCCAAACGATGAGCGGTTTTATTTTTATCGATTTACTTCACTTTCAGGTCCTGCAATTGGTACTCAAAGTCTTGACAATTCAATGTTTGCGATGGATACTTATTCCAAATTCATCTTCTACTATAGCGAACCCAGTTATCTAAAAAATTTGTTTGGAAATAAAGTTCCTCAAAACTGGATGGACTATAATGCCCCTGCTTCAGGAGAACATCAGCTGTTTAATGAACCGTTTTATATGAGTGACCCTATAGGGTATGTTAACGCTGACGGAACAGTTGTTCTGTATTCTTGGGTTAAACAGTATATTGCAAATGATAAGTATCATGCCCCTAAAAATGGAAGTTTTACACAACCGGCAGAACCTAATGAAGGAAAACCGGGCTATTCGCCTTACCGGAAAACTCAACTGCCGTTACAGACCAAGTGGGTAGAAAATCCTGATTATACGGCAGCGGCTGTAACGATTAAGGAGCAGCCTAAATCGCAGTCTGTTATGCAGGGGGCTCGTGATTGGTTTGTACAGGTTATACCGAATGCAACGCCGTCAGACGAAAACTTGAGCTACCAATGGTACGAAAATGCTTCGAACTCTAATACTGGTGGTACACCGGTTTCAACCGGTATGGGAAATACGGCGTCTGCATTTTATTTCCCGACCGGTACAGAAGGAGTAAAATACTATTACTGCAAGGTAACCAATACAAACCCCAAAAACAATAAGACCGCCGAAGTAGTAAGTGATGCTGTTAAGGTTGAAGTAAAAAAAGGTACAGCCGTTATTCACTTCCGTCATACTCCCGATAAGGGTGGCACGCTTGCCGCTGTAATAGACGGACAGCCGGTACAAGATGGAGCAACGGTTGATCGTGGTTCCGTTATTACCTTAACCGCAAGTCCTGCTGCCGGTTTTGTTGTCGGCAGTTGGGTAGGTGCTGTACAGAAAGATGCCGGTAACCCACTCGTTGCCGAATATACCGTAACTCAGAATGCAACTATAGGTGTGCAATTTAAATCGAACTCTGCACCTCCTGCTGAAAAAGTAAAGTTGTATTTCTTTACCGGCGATTCTAACGGAACTCTAAAAGCAGTGGCAAGAGTAGAGAACCAAGATGTTGAACTGCAAAACGGCACGGAGCTTGATAAAGGCACTATCGTTACCTTTACCGCCGACCCCAAGCCTTTGTATGAAGTTGACTCATGGACAGTCGGAGAGTCCTCCAATAAAACAATAACAGTAACGCTAAAGGAAAAAAAGACCACGGTATGTGTATTCTTTAAGTTGAAACAGTTTAAGGTAACATTTGCGCCGGAACCGGTAGAAGGAGGTTCGGTTACCGCTTTTATAGATGAAAAGCCGCATGAAAACAATACTGAAGTGGAAGTGGGCAAAAACGTAACCTTTAAAGCGAAAGCAGAGCCCGGCTATTACCTCGATCATTGGGAAGGCTGGGATGAAGCTTCCGACAAAGGTGAAGCTTCTGAGGTGCAGGTACAGGTGAAAAATCCCCTTTCTGTTACAGCTGTCTTTAAAAAGCTCTATCCCGTTACCTTTGCTTCCACTGACGAAAATAAAGGTACCGTTACCGCAACCGTTAATGGAGAATCTATTGAGAGCGGAGCAAACGTTCGAGAGGGGCAAACCGTTACCTTTAAAGCAACGCCGAAAAATGGAGCATTCATTATTGATCAGTGGAACGATATTGACGCCCAAGCTTCCGATACAGAAAAAACGGTAGTTGTTGATCGCGTATTTAATGTTACAGCCTCCTTTAAGCATAAGCCTAATATGCAGTTAACTGTAACTCCAAAAATACAGAATGTAGATTTACAGTCGTGGAGTACAGCAGACGGAGCTCACTTTAGTCCTAAATATCTGGATGGTGTCCATTTAGCACATAATCTTTCCGTATCGATACAAGGCGGCGGTAACGATAAGACAGAAAAATGGGAATACAGTTTTCCTTACGAAAAGAAATCGTGGGCTAACGGAAATAAAGGCGATTATGTACAAGAAGTTGATTTGATTACTGTAGGTAAAAACAAAGAGAAGGGATCCGCATTGGTGGATATTGGGTATACCTCATTTCCCAATTTAAAAGTAGGATTTACGAATTATCTAGTTAAATCTAATCGGCATGACTATTGGCGTACTGAATATGTGCGGTATGCTCTGGGAATTGGCCCCGATCTATATAGGAAACAATGTTTAGATAACAATAGTGTATTTGCGTTGAAATACAATGAAGGCGAAGGGGAATGGACGATCAATAAAAACGCTGTCCATATTAACCAAGTTGATAAGGATAATGATGGTATTACCGATGATGTTCCCCAGCTTCCACGTCCGAACGGCTATGATGGTATGGATCCTAACTATAAAACCATATCGTTTAAAAACGTAACTATCACCTATGACGAAAACTTTACCCTTGCCGGTGGCGAGGAAAAAGACTTCGTTATTACGTACAAGGTAGATAACCATGATGGAACCCGCTCGAAAGGAACCATAAAGGTAATCTATACGATAGGGTGGAAGTAGTTACTAAGCAATAATTTTGAATGAAAGGAAAGCCGTTTTATGTTGGAGAAATCCTGCGTAAGACGGCTTTTTTTTATGGGTAGGGCGTGATTTGCTCCTTTACTAAGGTTTTGGCAGCGGGGTAGAACGAACCGGTTTGGCGGTTGTACCGCATCCGTATAGATTGAAGATGTAGAGCGTTCTATGATATTATGAGGAGAGAGAAGGATACTTGTCTATCTGCGATTGAAATAATAAACTTGAAGAGATGATGACCGTTACAAGTCGTCTGTATTGGTCTGTGTATGTAGTTGGGAGCATGTTTAATGTTGTTGTATAGCTCAACGACTAAAACGAAGGAGCAATATATGTTTAAGACGGTGTTGATACTTGCAAATTCAATAAAACATCACGGATATTGTGTTGCCGGAAAGGAATTGATTACTAAAAACTGGATTAGATTCCATCTAATTTTCTAGATAGTCCTCTCGATTTATGGGGTACGAAGGATTGGGTAGATCCTAATGCTATTACACAAAAGCAAATTGCTATTAATCAGTCATTGTATCTTGTGAAAGTCAAAAATCTTCAGACAAAAGTTATAGATGAAAATCAAAATAAAAGAAGAAGAGTAGTGTTTGACTATAATGGAATACTGTATGATCTTGCTTGTACGGATCCGAACTTTGATACTATAAATAATGGTCAAAAAGCGCATAATAATATATTGTGTATCAGCTTGGGAGAACTTTTTGACGCGACAGGCTGTCATCATAAAATTGTAGCAGGAATCTTTTGATGGTTATGAGTGCAATAAACAGCGGAGGTAGGCTCTACACAATAGGGTGTTCGATTCACACTATCGAATCTTTCATTGATATTCTCAAAAAGCATGAAGTTAATGTCGTTATTGACGTTCGATCTACTCCCTATAGCAAGCATACGGCTCAATTCAATAAAGAGAATTTACAGAGAGTGACAAGTCACAATCGTATCTATTATTCATCTTTTAGTAAGGAATTCGGTGCTAGGCGTAAAGAAAACTGTGTTTACACAAACGATACTGTCAGTTTTGATAAAGTAAAGCAGCTTCCCATATTTATTAATGGGGTAGAAAGAATTAGAAAAGGACTACAAGAAGGATATCGTATTGCTCTTATATGCACGGAAAAAGAACCTGCCGACTGCCATAGATTTAGCCTTGTTACTAAAGGCATTTCAGAGAGAATCGGTGTTTATGCAAACCATATTTTATATGACGGCAGTCTAATGACAACCAAAAGACTTGTTACGTAATTATCAAAAGAAAGAAATTACCTGGGCAGATTATGAAGTTGAGTATTTAAGAATTATTGAACAAAGAAATATACTGAATATCATAAAAAAAGACGAGATCATCAACGGTGTGTTACTTTGTAGTGAAGATCGTCCCGACCAGTGTCATAGAAGATTATTAGCGGAATATTTAGCACGAAATTGGGAAAATATTGAAATAGTTCACCTATTTTAATATAGGAGGAATATTATGATTACTTCAAAAAAATTAACGGCTGAAAGATTGGAAGAAATAAAAAACTATCCTATATTGTATGATGAGGATAGTCCAAAACTGACAAAAGAACAAATTGCAAGGCTTAGACCGGCGCATGAAGCATATTGGAATGCAACGCCCGTTAAAAAACAATTTCTATAAAAAAAATAGATGCGGATATTCTTGCTGTACTCCAGTCTTTAGGTAAAGGCTATCAGACGAGAATCAACAGTATTTTAAGAAAAGCTATTACTATAGGTGATTATTAAAATATTCCTGACAGGCTTAATTGCACTATATTGATTACTATCATTTCAATATATTTTAAAAGACTTGATTTACTTGAAGAATATTTTCAAACAAAGTTAACTTATCCCCCAAAAAAACATGTATTTGTTTTACCGCTGCTATTACGCAATAGCAAAACTTCAAGTGTAAATGTGCCGCCTGATAGGTCTGTATACTTTCCCCACTAGAGGGAGAATAGAAAGGCGAATCTATACCCTTGATACGATGCGGTATCTCTGACTCCGATGACCTTACACTATCGAGCTTTGTATGCTATACTGCTATCATGTTAGAAACCGTACCGGATAACCGTAACTATAAGGACTCTATTTTTGTCGATCTGTTCAGCACCGATGAAAAAGCAAAAGAGAGGTTTTTGTCCCTCTACAATGCTTTGCACGGTACTCAGTTGCATGATGTTGCCTTACTAGAAAATATCAAGCTTGAACAAGTGATGTATATGAGCTTTGCCAATGATGTCTCGTATCTTGTCGAAAACAAAATTATTGTCCTTGCCGAGCATCAATCGACTATTAATCCTAATATGCCATTGCGCTGTCTTGAGTATGTCAGCCGTCTGTATGAGAAACTTTTTGAATCAAAAGAAAAGTATAGCCGTAAACTGCTCACTATCCCGACACCGGAATTTTATGTCTTTTATAATGGAATAGAACCATATCCCTGTGATAAAGCGCTTAAACTATCCCACGCATTTAAGGAACAGACGGAACAACCAAACTTGGAATTAATTGTCAAAGTGGTAAACATAAATCAGCATAATGAACATCCGCTCTTGGAACTGTGTAAACCCATCAATGAATATAGCATTTTTGTCCAAACAGTGAGAAAATGGAAAGAGCTTGATCCGGTACATGGTTTTCAAAAAGCCATTGAGGAATGTATAGCAAATAATGTTTTGCGAGAATATCTCGAACGGAAGACGAAGGAGGTAATAAACATGTTGCTGGCCGAATATAATTATGAAGAAGATATTGCCGTACAACGTGCAGAAGAACGTGAAATAGCCTTTGCTGAAGGTATAGAACAAGGTATAGAACAAGGTGCTCATAACAAAGCTGTTGAAAGTGCAAGAATTTTAAAGCAGCTCCATTCTGATACTGCAATGATTATGCAAGTAACCGGTTTAAGTGCTGAAGAAATAGCAAGGCTATAGAGGAAGGTGCGCTCAATTCTCCCGCCACTTCTGCTTGCGAAAGCCCTGTCTCTTGGGCTATATTTTCCACTGATAGGCTGAACCGTATCTAATTACAATCAGGCTCTCTATAATTTCTCTCCCCAAAAGTGTATAATGATTGGTGCATGGAAGCGCTTATACTTTTTTGAAGAGTAGGCAATATTTTAATTTTTTATAAGGAGAGACGTTATGGATCAAAAGAAACGAAAAGTAACGATTGTCGGTGCGGGTTCTGTCGGGGCTACATTTGCGTATGCGTTGGCTCAAAGCGGTTTTGCCGATGAGATTGCAATCACCGATATGAATAAAAACTTTGCAGAAGGGCAGGCGATGGATCTTGTCCACGGTTTGCCGTTTTTGCCGCAGGTTGATATCCACACCGGCAGTCAAACCGATTATGCCGACAGCGATATCATTGTGATAACTGCCGGTGCAAAACAGCAGCCGGGAGAAACGAGAATAGACCTCCTTAAACGCAATGCCGCTATCATCAAAACTATTGCAAAAGAAATTGCCGCAAGCGGCTGCAAAGGCGTCATGCTGCTCGTGAGTAATCCCGTCGATATTCTTACAAAGGTGGCGCTCGAAGCAAGCGGTTGGGATCGCGGTAGGGTTATCGGTTCCGGTACCGTCTTGGATACCGCCCGCTTCCGCTACGTACTCAGCAAAGAATGCGGCGTCGATGCCCGTAATATACACGGCTACATCCTCGGCGAGCACGGCGACAGCGAATTTGCCGCATGGTCGATGACCACCATAGCCGGACGGCGCATCGACGAATACTGCGGCAGCGGCACGTGCAGCTCGGGTATTCACTTCGATAAAGAAAAAATCTTGGACGAAGTACGCCATTCCGCCTATCATATCATCGACTACAAAGGCTCAACCTATTTTGCTGTCGGTTTGGCGCTTACCAGAATAGCCGGCGCCATTCTGCGTAATGAACACAGCATCCTCTCCGTCTCGATGGCTCTAAACGGAGAATTCGGCTTGCACGGCGCTTGTTTGAGCGTTCCCTGCATTGTCGGCAGAAGTGGCGTCGAAAAAATCATCGAAGGCGAACTTCCCAAGGACGAACAATCAGCGCTTGAAGCCAGCGCCCAGCGGCTTCACGACGCATATCTGTCTATCTGTTAAAAAGCATATTTTTATATAGGATTTCAGCAGCGGCATCTCCTGTACACCCCTTCCGTAAGCCCGTTGACCAGTGTACTTCCGTGTACACTGGTCAACGTCGAGTTTGCGGGGCAAACTCGCTGCTGCTCAATTTCACGGACATCCGTGTCCGTTCTGAAAAGCCTTTTACCGTAAGCCTTTTGAAATAGACGATGCAGATGCTAGGAGCGTACAAAAAACACCCGCAGGCACGCCCAAAAATGAACATCCTTGTTCATTTTTGGGCTGCCAGTTTGCAAGCAAACTGGTTACTGTTTAGAACCAGCGGCATCCGTGCCGCTTCTGCCACGTTGAGGATTAATTTATGTGCAGCACGAAGTAGCTGCACCCTTTCCGTTAGCCTTTTGAAATAGACGGCGTAGATGCTAGGAGCCTAGCCGAAATAAAGCGGAGGCGTACTTTTTGTACGTCGAGCATTTATTTCGGCGTAGCGACAACGCAGATGCACCGTATATTTCAAAAGGATAGCTTGCAGGGACACTGTAACCATGCTACACTTACCACATGAAAACTATCAATAAAGATTTACAGTCTATTACGGAACACTTCCCTTCCGACTTTACGGAAAATGAAAAAGCGGCGGCGAAAACGCTTTTTTTAAAAAAGCTTTCGCTGTTAACACACGAATTTTATGGCGGAAAGCTGCAAACCGTCCCAAAATGCGGGCTCTATGGGTTTAACTGGTTCAATGTCTGGTATACACCGGGAGTTTCCGCCGTTTCTACCGGCATCCGCGATAATCATGACAGCTCCTTTATGCTTTCCAATCGAGGAAACCTTGTAGCCGTTGTCAGCGATTCCACCCGCGTACTGGGCGACGGGGATTGTTCTCCTTCCGGCGGTCTCGGTGTTATGGAAGGAAAATGTATGCTGATGAAGTACTTAGGCGGCGTGGACGCGTATCCCATCTGTATCGATTCCTACGTCAAGCCGAATGAAGAAAAGAAATACAACTTCCCTGCCGGTAAACATTGCCCCGATAAGATTATCGACTTTGTGAAGATGCTGGAACCGAGCGTCGGTGCAGTTAATCTGGAAGATATTCAGCAGCCGGACTGCTTTAAAGTTCTGGATACGCTGCGGGAAGAATGCGACATTCCTGTTTGGCATGACGACGCTCAAGGAACGGCCTGTATTACGCTTGCCGGTTTACTCAATGCGCTGAAACTGGCGGGTAAAAAAATCGGAGACTGCCGCATTGTACTGCTCGGTGCAGGCGCTTCCAACACGACGATTGCACGCCTTATCCTACAGGATGGCGGAGATCCGGCGAAGATGATTGTTTGCGACTCTCAAGGTGCGCTCCATGCAGGCCGCGAAGACATCAAAGCTGATGCACGTTATTACCGTAAATGGGAGCTGTGCCAGACGACGAACCCCAACCGGATAAACGATTTTGACGAAGCACTGAAAGGCGCCGACGTACTGATCGCTCTGTCCAAGCCGGGCCCGAATACCGTAACCAAAGAGCAGATCGCCTCTATGGGCGATAAACCCATCGTGTTTACCTGCGCAAATCCCATCCCCGAAATTTGGCCGCACGATGCTAAAGCTGCCGGCGCTTTCATCGTCGGTACCGGACGCGGAGACTTCCCGAATCAGATCAACAACTCCGTCTGTTTCCCCGGCATCTTGAAAGGGGCGCTGCTTGTCCGCGCACGGAAAATTTCCGATGGTATGGCGATCCGCTGTGCGCACTCTATTGCCGACTATTCGGAGAAAAAAGGCATCAATCCCGAAAATATTGTCGTAAAGATGGATGATGAGGATGTCTTTGCTGTTGAAGCGGCCGATGTTGCAATGCAGGCAATAAAAGAAGGTCTTGCCCGTATCACTATTACATGGGATGAAGCCTTTAAGCAGGCTAAGGCCGAGATTGCCGAAAGCAGAGCGCTGACGCAGCAGCTGATGGATAGCGGATTTATCAAAGAACCGCCGCAAGACTTTTTTAATCAAGCGATGGACTACGCGATTGAACAAATTAAAAATCAGCGTAGCAAATAAAAACAAGCTTTCTGAATACGGAAATTTTGTTTAAAAAGCCAAGCGGTATAATAACCGTTTAACCTTCATTTATAATCTTTGCCGCTGCGCATAGCAGCGGCAAAGTCGGCATGAAAGTTATAAAAGTTATATAAGACATAAAGACCGTTGTAGATTACTACAGCGATAATAAACAGCCAAATTACAATCTAAACGCCGCAGCTATCCGTAACGTAAAAACATTACCGAAGCCGAATGTTGATCCGACTTTATTATTGTCGTCAGCGATATTTGATTTTTCCATACTACGCAAAAGTCCTGAAAAACTTATCATATCATGCAGTCCTATATTAATACCGATATGCTTTGTAAAAATATATTGGAAGCCGATATGTAATGCTATTGGTGTCCACGCATGATAAAAATTTTCCAAACCTTGCCCATTTGAGCGCGTCCAAAATCTTCCCAGCGCAAGACCTGGACCAATACCGGCATGAATACTGAAAGGCTGTTTAATTCCATACGTATAACCGAACAGCATTTGGCCGTCCCATATAAAACCGTGGACTTTCATTGACTCGGCACCGAAGCCGCCGCTTTTATATATGCCGACAGGGAGCGCTGCGTTATTAATAAGACTGAAGGTAAAGCCGCTGTTTTCATGAGTAAAATGCATATCAAGCCCTACAGCGGGAGCAAAAATAGTATATGTTGCCGCTTTATCTGAAGTATTAAGAGTGCCTCCGCTTATTATAACTTCATAACTTCGCACTGTATACGATGAAAATCCGATACCGGGTGAAAAAATAATTTCCGCAGCAAAACTATTTACTGCACCAATTAGAATACATAAAAAGAGTCCTATTATTTTTTTCATTGCATGCCTCCTAATAGTCGAGTCTCGTCTTAAAAAGAGTATACATCTGACGAAAAAAAAACAAGCATTCATCTGTAAGTTGTTTATTTGGCTGGATTTATCAGCACTCTTTGTAGAGCTGCCGCTTTTCTGTGCAGTGTGTAGTTCATACAACAGCGGAAATCGGGACAGATACATCGCGCGGAGTTCCGCATAATTATCGTAAGGCATTTGCGGCTGTCCAAAAAACTAAAGTTTTTGGACAGTTTGCTGGGATGCCCCGAAAGCAATCAACTTTTGGGGCGTCCTCGTACTGACTGCCGGTGTTTCCATACTCGGAACCACCGGCATTTTTCTTAAAAGGCAGGTACGGCCTCTTTTTCCGGGACGGTCTCCTCACGCATATCGTCTAACGCATCGGCAGGCTGTTTCCCGTTTTTGAACAAGGGCTTAAACTCGATATGTTCGGCCACTACTTTAATCTTGCTGTAGTGTTTGCCGTCGGTACCTACCCAGCGGTCTTGCTTTAAACGTCCTACAACCCGGACGCCGCGGCCTTTTGTGCAATTTTCTCCGCAGAGTTCCGCTAAGCGTGACCATGTTTCGACATCAAAGAATGAAGTTTCCTGCGTTGTTTGATCTTCCTGCTTAAAAAAACGGTTCGAAGCAATGGAAAACATACAGAGCGGTGTTCCTTTAGGTGTCGCTCTTACAACGGGATCGCGAACTACATTTCCCTCAATGATCAACGAATTCAAATTGTGCATAATAGCCTCCTAAAATAAGAGTACCGAGTTGCCGCTCGCTGCGGTTCCGGTCTCTTTTGATCTTGTAGTACCTGTTATATAAAGCATTCATTTAAAAATGGCTGGAAATTTACGGTATTTTTGCAAAAAAAATAAAAAAATTACAAATTTTTTTATATGCACTATTAAGAGAAAAATCGATACGGTTTGAGCGATAGTCTTGACATTCGCCATTATTCTAGGCTAATATACAAACCGCTTATGGAGCGGTGGCCGAGTGGTTTAAGGCGGCGGTCTTGAAAACCGTTGTGCTGCGAGGTACCGGGGGTTCGAATCCCCCCTGCTCCGTAAAATAAAAGGCGGCACGTTCCTTTATACGTGCATATATAAAACCGATAACTTAGACAGGCAATAACTTTGGAGCGGTGCGAGAGTGGCCGAATCGGGCTCCCTGCTAAGGAGTTGTACCCATCCGGGTACCGGGGGTTCGAATCCCCCCTGCTCCGTAAGATAAAACCGGATATTATTGTACATTAGACGGCAAGAATGCAGTAATGGACAAAGCATATCGGGGATATTTGAGATTATAGCTCAGTTGGATCAGAGCGTCAGATTGCGGATCTGAAGGTCGGCGGTTCGAGCCCGCCTAGTCTCATCGGTTGTTTTTGTGTTTGAGATTATAGCTCAGTTGGATTAGAGCGTCAGATTGCGGATCTGAAGGTCGGCGGTTCGAGCCCGCCTAGTCTCATCGGTTATTTTTTATTTTTGAGATTATAGCTCAGTTGGATTAGAGCGTCAGATTGCGGATCTGAAGGTCGGCGGTTCGAGCCCGCCTAGTCTCATGCTACTGGAGAGATGCGAGAGCGGTCGAATCGGGCGGTCTCGAAAACCGTTGTACCGCAAGGTACCGGGGGTTCGAATCCCCCTCTCTCCGTTTTTTAACGGAGCCGCGCGTTCAAGTATCTTCTTTATGCGTTTTACGAAACACCTTGAAAATTTCAATACTTTCAGGTGCTTTCAACACTTTGGAGAGATGTCCGAGTGGTCGAAGGTACACGATTGGAAGTCGTGTGTGCCCGGAAGGGTACCGAGGGTTCGAATCCCTCTCTCTCCGTACCGGGACCTATGCAAAGAAGGTTTTTCAAACCCCGTCAGATCCGGAAGGAAGCAGCGGTAGATTAATTCTTCTTGTGCCGTAGTGCTCCCGGTTTTTTATATCCTCTGTAAATTTTCTTTTTCAGTTGACCGTATCTCTCCAATTTATTCTATAGAATAGCCATTGCATCGGAATGGTGATCGTATCGGTTAACAAGCAACTTGTACATTTAGACTGATAGCGGTATGATAGCGGCTGCTTCGTAACACTTTTAATGATAGGAGTAATAATGAACGAACATAAATTATTTACCTCGGAATCGGTCGGAGAAGGCCATCCCGATAAACTGTGTGATCAAATTTCTGATGCTGTTTTGGACGCTTGCTTACGTGATGATCCCGGAAGCCATGTTGCGTGCGAAACCTTTGCTTCAACTGCGTTAATCCTTATCGGCGGAGAGATTACCACCAATACTTTTGTTGATATACAGCAAACAGCCCGCAATATCGCACGGGAAATCGGCTATACCGATTCCGCATTTGGACTTGACTGCAACTCCATGGCTGTTTTAAGCATGATTCACGCTCAATCGCCTGACATTGCGCAAGGGGTAAACGGTACCGGACTTAGTGAGTATCAGAACCAAATGGGTGCAGGGGATCAGGGGATGATGTTCGGCTATGCGTGTAAAGAAACGCCGGAATTGATGCCTGCCCCAATCATGTATGCACACAAACTTTTACGCAAAGCTTCACAACTGCGTAAGTCAAAAGAGATTGATTGGCTACGCCCCGATGCAAAAAGTCAGGTAACGGTGGAATACGAAGGCGATAAACCCGTGCGTATCGATACGGTCGTTATCTCCCATCAGCACGACCCCAAAATTTCGTATGGTTCGTTAAAAGAAGCGATTATCGAAAAGATTGTTAAACCCGTCCTTGAACCGACCGGTTTACTGGATTCAAAGACAAAATTCTTTATTAACCCTACCGGCCGCTTTGTTATCGGGGGGCCATTCGGCGACACCGGTTTAACGGGGCGGAAGATCATCGTGGATACCTACGGCGGTATGGGGAGGCACGGCGGCGGCGCTTTTTCCGGTAAAGACCCGACCAAGGTAGACCGTTCAGCCGCATATATGGCACGCTATGTTGCAAAGAATATCGTTGCAGCAGGATTTGCCGAACGGTGCGAGTTGCAGCTTGCCTATGCTATCGGTGTACCGTTTCCCGTTTCGATTCGGGTAGATTCCTTCGGTACCGCAAAGGTTCCGGAAGATGCAATCGAAAAAGCCGTTCAGCAGGTATTCGACCTCAGCCCTGCCGGTATTATCAAGACATTGGATTTACGTAAACCTATTTACCAAGCGACCGCTGCCTACGGACACTTCGGTCGCCCCGAATTCAGTTGGGAAAAAACCGATAAGATTGACGCTCTAAAAGCAGCTATAAAATAGCAGCAACATGCATATCCTGCTGCGTGGCGTTCTTGTTTTAGTTTTTACCTCTTGGTTATGTACCTCTTGTGCCGATCCCGCGTCGTCGGTATCGCTTGCATTGCCGGCAGACAGGGATGATACTGCGGTTTATCTATTAGCTGCATCTGCTTCCGGTATGCAGAGCCGGTGCGTGCCGCTCAAGGCTTTAAATACAAATGCCCAAACGGGTACGATAGATGATCCGGAAAAATCCGATGCCATGTACTTCGCTTTTGAAAAAAGCCCTACGATGTTCGGTTTAACCGATTCCGGCTTATATGCCCTCGAGCTGGAGTTTGAACCGTTAGAGTTCACCGGTCAATCGAGCCGCACAGCACCTATCAACCCAAACGCTATTCAAACTGATGCTGCCCAATTTGCCGTAGGGCTGCTTTATGCAAACGATTTTTCCGCTTTCGGTAAGTTAAAAGAAAACTTCCGTCCGCAGCATCCCGTTACAGCGCAGCTGCTGCCGCGGGGAACTTTTACCGTTAGTATCGGCTTTGCAGGCATAGCGGTAGGGACAGCTCATATTAGGGGCTTTATGGTTTCGGCACAATCGGCGCTAAAGCTGAAAAGCGCCGCTGTCGTACCCGTTCGGTACGGCTGGTTAAAAGATGGAGCTGCGCTGTGGTACGGTACAACCGCCGATGGAGATGTTATCCCGCCGGAATTATGTACCGAAGCAACCGTACCATTACGCACAGAGTTACCGAAGCCGTCGGCTGTCATACAGGCACGGTATGCCGGAAAAGGCGGTAGGGACTCTATCGGTATTCATTTTGATAAGACCCAACCGGTTAATCTGACGGCAGGGCAAAAACAGCCGCGCCTTTCGTTCCAATGCGGGGATAAAAGCATATCCGTATATCGCGCACCGAATGTATATCGCCTTACGCTTGACGGCTGCCTTTTTCCCGATGCTTTTTTTACTATTGAACAAACTGGCGCGGAACGGTTATCCAATACGGATACGCTTTCTGATACGGGTGGGCAGGCAGATATGGCAGCCATGGTCTGTGGTGTTACGATCGAATATTCTACCCCCTCCCTGATGACTCCGATTACTGCCGATCCGGGGCTTATTCCGGATTGGCCGCAAGAACAATGGCGGCAGCCCTCTTACGAGCTGTTTTCATGGGAACAGTTTCCTTCGGTGTTGATCTTTGATTTTGCCGACTATTCAGTGCAGGATGCCCATCTTAAACGGCTTTCGTTCTTTGCGGAAAAAAAAGGCTTTACGGGAAAGCTCCTTTTTGATGAAGAGCTTGCTTCTCTTCATGGCTTTAATGCCCATGACTATAGAGCCGAAATGCTTGCGGCATTCTTTCAGAAGGCTGAAGCGGAATCTTTCCCACTTAACAAAGCGGAATTACATTTACGGAAAATCCTTTTCCGTAACGGCATTATTATTCGTACTGAAGCCGGCATTGAGGCGGGGGCGGGCGCAATCGTATCTATAAGCCGTCAATCTGAGCGGGATCTCCGTTACCGGTTTATTACCCACGAATGCCTGCACGGTATTTATTTTACGGAAGAAAGCTTCCGTGATACGGTAACGGAGGCTTTTCGGAAGACAAATCCGCGCGCAGTGTTGTTTTTGCGCCGTTATTTTGAAATATATCCGTCGCTGCAGTATGACACGGATGACGATTACTTGATGCAAAATGAATTTATGGCGTATCTCCTTCAACAAAGCAGCAGTTTTCTTCAGCAGTATTTTACACAGATTGCATGGTTCCGTTTAATGAGTGCGGTTGAACCGGCGCTTTGCAGATACATCCGCAAGACCAAGGCGGCTGGTTTTATGCGGGCTGCTGCGCACATGGAGTCTTTTTTATATACGGCATGGGGGATAAAAGGCGGAAGAATTTATTTGGCAAACATGGAAACTTTATAAAAATCGATAAATTTCAATATTATTGAAAAATTATTGAAACGTTTTTTGTATTTCATTGTTTATTTTTATCTTTATTTCCGTGAGAGGGAAAATTATGAATTTTGAAGCGATACTGAATCAATGGGAAACTCAAACTCAACAGCCTTATGGAAAGAAGCGAATGCGTAAAGATGCAAAAAATCCGGCAGCAGCGTATGCCGTTGAAAATACCCAAACGCTCAATCCGATGGATTATTGGGTGCGGCGTTACGGTGTTTATGATAAAGATGCGGATAATTCCGAAAATATTTCCTTTTTTGATAATCTAGCCGAAAAGCGGCGGCAGCGGACAATGCGTCCGCAGGCAGAAATCGACTTGCATGGCATGACGCTTGAAGAAGCCTATGGCGCGTTGGTTACTTTTTTTGAAGATTCCGTGAGGAGAGAGTATCAAAAAATACTCATCATTCACGGTAAAGGGAATCATTCTCAAAACGGGCCTGTATTGGCGCGGTTTGTACAAAAATTCTTAGAAACAAATACCCATGCAGGCGAAACAGGCCATCCCAAAGGACGCGACGGAGGGACGGGCTCGACTTGGGTGATATTGAAATAACCGTCTCTTTTGCAAATATTCTGCGGGAATATCAAAAAAGACCTGATGCATTTACCTTGACTAAACTTATTGCCATAATAGTTAAAAAGAATTACAATCAGCAATTATTATGGATACCCAGTCGGATATTGTAGCTAGGGAAAAGGATAATACCCTCGCTCGGCATGCTTTAGTAATGCAGATTGCGCTCTATGCCGGAGAGCTTCTTATTCGGAACGGAGCAGAGATGTACCGCGCCGAGGAAACGATTGTGCGGATAAGCGAAGCGGGAGGCATCCACGATATTACTCCGTTTGTTACGCCCACCGTGCTGTTTATTGCAAACGGTGACGGCGAAAACGTACTCTATACAAAAAATATAAAAAAGCGGAGCAACAATATTGCTAAAATTACATTAGTGAGTGATTTTTCCCGTAATTTTGTGGAAGGCCGTATTGATATATCCGAAGCAATGGATTGCTTACGCAAAATAGATCAATACAAAGGTTATCCATACCGGTTTGTTCTCTTTGCGACCGGTATCGGATGCGGTCTTTTTGCGGTATTAGTAGGCGGAAAATTCGGAGACTTTGTTGCGGCGTTTTTTGCCTCATATATTGCCGTTTTTATCAGCGATAAAATAATGGCTCGTTCCCGTACCGTCTTTACCGGCAACTTTGTCGCAAGTATGTTCGTAGGGATTATTTCTATAATATCTTTCGAAATTAAATTAGTCGATAATCTCGATAATATCATCGTCGGTGCCGCACTCGCCCTTGTTCCCGGTGTTGCATTCACTGCAGGTATTAGAGACTTTATTTCGGGAGACCTTATCTCCGGTATTGCGCGTATCGGAGAGGCGGTTCTGGTTGCCATTGCCATTGCTTTCGGTGTCGGCAGTATCCTCATGCTCTATTCAATCTTAGGGGGACTGTGATGCCGATCTATGCCCATACGATACTCTCCTTTGTCAGCTGTCTCGGCTTCGGTGTCTTGTTCAATGTTCAAAAGCGTACATTACTGCTTGCCGCAGCAAACGGTGCAATCGGATGGACAATTTTGTTAGTACTCGATGTTCCTCAGGTCAGCTATATTTTTGCCAATCTCTTGTCTGCCATTATAGTCGGTCTTCTTGCCGAAGTCTTTGCCGTAATCCAAAAAACCCCTGCAACTTCTTTTATCGTTATCGGTGTTATTCCGTTAGTTCCCGGTTTCCGCGTGTATCGGTCGATGCTTTTCTTTGTACGGGGAGAGCTTGATAAGGGAATTGCCGAAGGTGTCCATTCATGCTTTATGGCAGTTGCGATAGCAGTCGGTATCATTCTTGCCACCTCAATTGTCCGCATGACTAGACAAGCCCATACGGACTATAAAAGAAAAAAATACAGAATAGACTAAATTGACAGCCTAGGTTAATTGCAATAAAATATCCCTGTATACTTAGGGGATAGTCCGCCCCTTGCAAAAAAGTATAGGAGGTCGATATGAAGCTTGAACTGGGAATTATCCCTATTCATGAGATGAGGTTTTCCGGTAAAACTGCTATCAAGGGAACTTGTCTTGAAATAAACAAAGATGAACTGATTTCGCTTATTAAAGAGGATCCGCTTATCACTGATGTTTCACTGACAATTACCAAACCGGGTGATAAAACCCGTATTATTTCCGTTAAAGATGTTATTGAACCCCGCTGTAAAATCGAAGGCAGCGGTGTTTGTTTTCCCGGATTCTTTACCGGTGAGGAAGACACGGTCGGATCGGGCAAAACTGCCGTGCTTCGCGGTGCAGCGGTTGTAACAACCGGTACCGTTGTCGGGTTCCAAGAAGGAATTATCGATATGAGCGGCCCCGGCGCCGACTATACGCCGTTTTCACGCACGGTTAACCTTGTGGTAAAAGGTACCGTGAAAGATGATACTACCCGTGCGGTTAAAGAAAAATCGCTGCGCTTGATGGGGCTTAAAGCTGCCCGCTATTTGGGTAATGCCGCAAAGTCCGTTGCTCCGGCAGAAACCGAAGTGTACGAAACCTTAAACCCGATTGAACAAGCTAAGCAATATCCCAATCTGCCGAAGGTTGGCTATGTCTATGCGCTCCAGAGTCAGGGATTGCTGCATGACACCTACTACTATGGTATCGACGTTAAGCAGATTGTTCCGACCATTATGTATCCCACTGAGGCAATGGACGGCGCAGTCGTGAGCGGTAACTGCGTTTCCGCCTGCGATAAAAACCCCACGTATGTACATCAGAACAGCCCTGTTATCCACGAACTGTATAAGCGGCACGGAAAGGATTACAACTTTATCGGCGTCATCGTAACCAACGAGAACGTAACGCTTGCCGATAAAGAGCGCTCCTCTTCTTTAACCGCACGGCTTGCGGAACAGCTCGGCCTTGATGCGGTGATTATCTCCGAAGAAGGTTTCGGTAACCCCGATGCCGACTTGATGATGAACTGCCGCAAGATTGCCGCAAAGGGCATTAAAACCGTATTGCTGACCGACGAATACGCGGGGCAGGACGGCGCGAGCCAGTCGCTTGCGGATGCTCATCCTTCTGCGGATGCCGTGGTGTCGAACGGGAATGCCAATCAGGTTATCAAACTGCCTAAGATGGACTTGGTTATCGGCGATCCCCAACAGGCCAACGTTATTGCAGGGGCATGGGAAGGCAGTTTACACGAGGACGGCAGTATCGAAGCGGAATTACAGGTTATTACCGGCGCAACCAACGAGCTGGGCTTCTGGAATTTATCCGCATGCGGATTATAAGAGGTAAACAATGAAAAAGATTGTACATTATATCAACCAATTCTTTGCCGGAAAGGGCGGCGAAGATGTTGCCGATTACAAAATTGAAGTAATCGACGGAAATGCCGGCCCCGGTATGGGGATTCAGGCTGCACTCGGCGACGGAGGAAAAATCGTTAAGACGATTATCTGCGGTGATAACTATTTTAACGACCACACCGACGAGTGTATGGCATTTATCCAAGATGTTTTAAAGAAAAACGAAGCGGATTTGCTGATTGCCGGCCCCGGTTTTAACGCCGGCCGTTACGGTATGGCATGCGGCGGCGCTGCAAAAGCTGCTGCTGCCCTCGGCATTCCTGCTGTCTCCGGTTTGTACGAAGAAAACCCCGGTTACGACGTGTTCAAAGCCTTTATGTATACGGTAAAGACCAAGAACTCCGCTGCCGATATGCGCCATGCGGTACCTGCAATTGCCGCTGTTGCAAAAAAAGTATTAAACGGCGAAGCAATTGACCTTGCAGTCGACGGTTTACTGCCGCGCGGTATCCGCCAAAACTACTTTGCAAAAGAACGCGGTGCAAAACGCGCCGTCGATATGCTCGTGCAGAAACTCAAGGGCGAAGCATTCGTTACTGAATATCCGATGCCGGTGTTCGACCGCGTACCGCCGCATGCGCCTATCACCGATATTTCCAAAGCGGTTATCGCATTGGTTACTTCAGGCGGTGTGGTGCCGAAAGGAAACCCCGATCACATCGAAGCCTCTTCCGCTTCTCATTATGGGGAATACTCCATTGCGGGGCTTGCAGAGCTGACCTCCGAAAACAGCGAAACGGCGCACGGCGGTTACGACCCCACCTATTGTAATGCCAACCCCAACCGCGTTTTGCCGGTCGATGTACTGCGCGATATGGAACGCGAACATAAAATCGGAAAGCTGCACGAGCTGTATTACACGACGGTCGGTAACGGCACCAGCGTTGCGAATGCAAAGCGTTTCGCTTCCGAAATTGCCGGAAAGCTTGTAAACGCCGGAGTGCAGGCGGTTATTCTTACCTCCACGTGAGGCACCTGTACTCGTTGCGGTGCAACGATGGTCAAAGAAATTGAAAAAGTTTTACCGGTTGTGCATATTGCGACCGTAGTCCCGATTTCAAAAACAGTAGGAGCGAACAGAATTGTACCGGCGGTAGCAATTCCTCACCCGCTCGGAAACCCGACGATGAACGCAAAGGACGAAAAAGAATTACGCCGCGCGCTTGTCGAAAAAGCCTTAAAAGCCTTACAAACACCCATCACGGAACAAACTGTTTTCTAAACGACCGGCTAACGGTTCCGGCCGTTAGCTGATAGTCAAAACAAGCTGTTCTTGTGTGAACGCCCTCTAAAACACATCGTCTTAGAGGGCGTTTTTATAATGTAATGCTGTTACCGGTAGCTTTCATTTACTGCAGCAAGCGCGGGGAGCAGGTTATCGGTAAAAAAACGGTCTTCAATCGGAAGGTGGGCTGCGGTTCTGCCTAAATACACATCTTTACGGTTCTTACCGTGGAAGTCGCTGCCGGCGGTAACAATCAATCCGAGTTCTTCCGCTAATGCTTGCAGCCGGACGCATTCCCCATAACGTGCTCCCGAATGCCATGCTTCAAGGCCTACTAAGCCTTGCTCCTTGAATTGAGCAATCGTTTCGGGCAGTTTTCCCCACGAAAGATAGAGCGACATCGGATGAGCCAAAACGGGAACTCCGCGAGCGGCTTTAATAGCTTCTATCGCTTCCGCAAGCGGTAAACATTCCTTTTCAATATAAAACGGCCGTCCTTTGGCTAGGTATTTAAGAAAGGCGTCTTGAATGGATTTTGCCTTTTTTTCCTGTACAAGATACTTTGCAAAATGAGGCCGTCCGATTACCGCTCCACCGGCGAGTTGGGCAAGCTTTTCTTCATCGATTACAATTCCCGCCTCATTGAATTTTTCTATTATCTTACGGTTCCGTTCCAGCCGCTTTGCCTGAGCATACTGCATAAGACTGCACAGAGTTTTATTTTCAATATCGATTCCAAGCCCGAGTAGATGCAGCTCCCCCGGTTGCCATTCAACGCTGATTTCTATTCCCGGTAAAACACGGATGCCGAGAGTCTCTCCTGCCTGCTGAGCCTCCGCAACCCCTGCTACCGTGTCGTGGTCGGTAAGGGCAAACAACGAAAGACCGGCTTTATGGGCTTCCGCTGCCAGTTCCGCCGGCGAAAAAGTGCCGTCGGAAGCAGTGGAGTGAGTATGCAAATCTACCATAGCAATCATTATAGCAAAAAGATGTATAATGCACTAGGTTTTTTCCGCAAGGTATGATATAATCCTTACAGATAGTTCTTACCGTTAATTAGAGTTGAGAACTGCGTGTGGTACGGAGGACAAAATGCCAAAGGCTGTTCAATACAGCGCAAATTCAGTAATTTATTTTTCAGGCGATTTTGATGCTCGAGTATTTTTGCTGCATAGCGGACATATTGCACTTAATTCGCTTGATATTGAAACCGGCGCGCAGGTAACGGAATATATTAAAACCGGTGAGTTTTTTGGGGTGAAGTCCGCACTTGGGAATTATCCGCGGGAAGAAAGCGCAATGGTTTTAACCGATTCGCTCGTATATACTTTCTCGGTTGCCGAATTTGAGAGTTTTGCTCAAACCAATACGCGTATTATTCTTCAAATGTTGAAAGTTTTTTCCAGACAACTGAGAAATATTCATCATCAGCTTGAATCGTTGATGGATAGTAAACAGCAGACAAATAACGAAGACGGTTTATTCACGGTTGCAACGGCTTTTTATAAGTCACAGCATTATCAGGCGGCTGCCCAAGTAGCAGCGCGCTATCGGGCGCTTTATCCGTCCGGTAAGCATTTGGCTGCTATCGGGCCGATTATTGCAAATTCGACACAGATGGCAGGACGCAGCTTCGGGGAAGCGCGGCAAGCAGGTAGTGTTAATGCCGTGCCCGGCGGCGGCGGTGCTGCTGCTGCTCAGCCTGAACAGAACAATGATGCCTCCATAGAATTGACGTTCCAGCTTGCTGAAGATTTGGCAAAGCAGCAAAAGTGGGCCGATGCGTATAAGCAGTACCATACGATTATCGAGTTAAAACAAGGTGCAAATGTTGAAGCATCCTATTTAGGGGCAGCCCGCTGTTTATATAAACAAGCGGAATATGTCCGGTGTATTCAATTGGGTACCGGTTTTATCACTCAATTCCCTAAATCTTTAAAACTTGCAGAAATTCTGATGTTCCTCGGTCTCTGTTATCAAGGTATGGATCGCCCCGATAAGGCGTTGCCGTTCTATGATAAAGCTTTAACGATGGCAGGTCCGCTGCTGGTGCCTAAGATTAAAGAATTGCAGGCTACATGCGAAGGAGCTATTCATGCCTGATTTATTTGCCTCGTTTGCCCGTTTTGCAAAAAAATTCCCCAAAGGATCGGTTATTTTTTCCGAATTTGAACCCGGGGCATCTTTTTATTTAATTCAATCGGGACGTGTTCAGCTGATTAAGATTATCAACGGAGCAGAAAAAAATCTTGATATTTTACAACAGGGGGAAATCTTCGGCGAGATGGCCGTTTTGGATAATTCTCCCCGTTCCGCTTCTGCAATCGCGTATGACGATGTTGTTGCGCTCGAGTTTAATAAAGAAAACTTTGAAATTCTTTTAACCGGCAATCCCGCTATTGCAATGCGTCTGTTAAAGACCTTTGTAAAGCGTATTTACGTGCAAAAGCGGCGGTTTATGATTTTGACGATACAAGATAATGTTGCCCGTATCGGCGACGTATTCTTGATGCTTGATGAAACCCAGCCCGATCTTGACCGTTCTACCCAGATGCGCACCTTTATCATTACGCCCGAAGAAGTTGCCCGATGGGCAGGTCTTTCGGCGGAGGCAACCGGCGATGCGTTGCGGAAATTCGCCGATCAGGGGCGGTTAGAGGTATACGGCGACCGCATTATCGTAAAAAATATTGTTGACCTTGCCCGTTTCGTAACGACCCGCCGTACAAAAGACAATTTCTTCGGCTAAATCAACAATCCCGGCGTACACTGCCGAGGAACGGCGGGTATGCAACCCTCTGCACGAATTATTGGTGATGAAAGAACATACATTACAAGACAGTATCCGCTCATGGAAAACCATGCAAGACGCTTTTTCCTCTTTGAGGGAAGGGCGTTTCCCGTATCATATACACGGCCTTTCAGGCGGTATATTCGCTTTTTTTCTTGCCGAATATGTCCGGCATTTTAACGCTCATCTCTGTATCGTTGTACCGACGGAAAAAGAAATAGAAGAACTGCGCGCAGACCTCGATATTGCAGGGCTACAGGCTCAGGTTTTGCCGTGGTGGGGCAATATGGCATACCGGCCGGTACAAAATTCTGCACCGGTTTTTGCGGAACGCGCTCAAATATTAGCGGAACTCTGTACAGGGGCGCCCGTATCCGGTGCGGCGGTCTCCCGAGAGGCAGCAAACACGGTAACGGTTATGACCCAACGGGCATTTTTAACGCCGGTTCCGCCGCCCGACTACCTTAAAACACTCACCTGTACTCTCTATAAAGGTAAGGAAATCGATACGGAGAAAATAGCCTCGCTGTTGGTGCAATGGGGCTATACGCGGGTGCCGCGGGTAAGTGTCCGGGGCGAGTTTGCGCTTCGAGGCGAGGTACTCGATGTCTGCGCCGCTGCTAACAAAGGCTCGCAGCATACCGCCTACCGTATCCAATTCGACTTTACTACTATCGAAAAGATAAAGTCCTTCGATATGCACACGCAGGCCTCGGTTGAAGAATTTGACAGCCTGACGCTCTATCCGATGAAAGAAGTTATCTGGGATGATGAGCGGATCGCCGCGTTCGAACGGAATGTGCATAATATGCCCGAATTTACCGCCGAAGGTACGGAAAAGCTGATTGCGCACTTAAAAGAACACCGTGCCTTTGACGGTGAAGAGCTTTTTTATCCGCTCTGTTTTGAAAAACCTGCAAGCGTCCTTGATTATCTTGAGTATTTGCATGGCGGCGCTGCGAAACCTGCGGTTCTTCTGTATATGGACTACGACCGGCAGCGGAACGCGGTGGAAGCTCTGGAGCGGGAATACCACGGCTTATATAATAAAATCACCCGCGCAATCGATGACGACATCAAGCATAATCTTTTGATTACCGAATATCCCATGCCGCAGCGCCTTTTGCTGCCCTTTGCGGAGTTGACCGAAAGCTATCCGCAGAGCCTTTTCCTCCGAACGCTGAAAGAATCGGATGAAACCGGAGCGTCGATTGTGTTTAACTGCGACCCGCCGCGCAGTTTCTTCGGCAATATCGTGTATCTAAAAGAAGAATTAACGCATTTGCAGCAGGAAGGCTGGCGTATTTTTGTGTTTGCGGAAAGCGATGCGCAGGCGCTCCGTATCGGTGAATTGCTCAAGGATATTAAAGCCACCGTGCTGCCGCTCACACTTTCTTCCGGCTTCGGTATCCCCGAGCTTAAAATACTCGTTATTCAAGAAAATGAGATTTTCGGCAGGCGGCGGCGTATCCCGAAATCGGTTAAGCAGGTTAAAAGCTCCGTTATCGATACATTTGTGGAACTCAATCCCGGCGACTATGTTGTCCACGTCAACTACGGTATCGGGCAGTTTAAGGGGATTGAGCGCGTTAAAACGCTGGGGCATGAGCGCGACTATATCAACCTGCTGTACGCGCAGGATGAAACGGTGTTTATCCCGATCGAGCAGGCGAACCTCGTGCAGCGATATATCGGCAATGAAGGCGAAGCGCCGCGGCTGGATATCATCGGGTCTAAGGCGTGGGAAAACCGGAAAAACAAGGTCAAAAAGTCGGTTGAAGATATTGCCGATAAGCTCATCGACCTGTATTCCCGCCGTAAAGCCGCCGCCGGTTTTGCCTTTGCGAAAGACAACGAATGGCAAACCGCTTTTGAAGCCGCCTTCCCGTATGAGGAAACGGAAGATCAGCTCACCTGTATTGCCGATGTAAAGGCCGATATGGAAAAACCGATACCGATGGATCGGCTCATCTGCGGCGACGTCGGTTACGGTAAGACGGAAATTGCGATGCGGGCGGCATTTAAGGCGGTGATGAGCGGAAAGCAGGCTGCCTTTTTAGCTCCGACCACCATTCTCGCGGAGCAGCACTTTGATACCTTTCAAGAACGCTTTCAAAAATTTCCGGTAAAACTTGCACGGCTGTCTCGTTTCGTTTCAAAGGCTGAACAGAAAAAAGTGCTGACTCAGCTGAAAAACGGCGAGCTTGATATCGTTATCGGCACACACCGCGTTATCCAGAAAGACGTGCAGTTTAAAGATTTAGGCCTGATGATTGTTGACGAGGAACAGCGGTTCGGGGTTAAAGACAAGGAACGGCTCAAACAGATGAAGACGAATATCGACTGCCTTTGTTTGAGTGCGACACCCATCCCGCGTACCCTGCATATCAGCCTGCTAAAAATCCGCGACATGAGCCTTTTAACCACGCCGCCGCAAAACCGCCGTCCGGTAGAAACCGTTATTTCTCCGTTTGACCCTGAAAAAATTGCGCAGGCGATCCGTTTTGAAGTTGACCGCGGCGGGCAGGTGTTCTATCTGCATAACCGCGTAGAAAGCCTCGAAGAAACACGGTATAAGATTCAGCAGCTCATCCCCGAAGTGCTTATCGACATTGCCCACGGGCAGATGAGCGCAACCGAACTTGAAGATATTTTCCGCCGCTTCAACATGGGCGGTTTTCATGTCCTCATTGCTACTACTATCATCGAAAATGGTATCGACATCCCCAATGCGAATACCATCATCATCGACCGTGCCGATATGTACGGCGTTTCACAACTGTACCAACTGCGCGGCCGCGTCGGACGTTCCGACAGAAAGGCCTATGCGTACCTCCTCTATCCCGAAAACAAGGCGTTGTCGGAGGTTGCGATGAAGCGGCTGCAGGTTATCTCCGATTTTACGGAACTCGGCTCCGGCTTTAAAATTGCGATGAAGGATATGGAAATCCGCGGCGCAGGAAACTTGTTGGGAAAAGAGCAGTCAGGCGACATTTATTCCGTCGGCTTTGACCTTTACCTTCGCCTGCTGGAAGAGGCGGTGGAGCGGCTGCAAAACGCCGGTTACGAGCCTGAGACAGAACCGGTCATAGAGCTTGAGTACACGGGCTTTATCCCCGACAGCTATATCCGCGTGCCGGAAACAAAGATGGAAATATACAAAAAAATCGCCGCCGTCCGCACTGCGGAAGAACTGGATAGGCTCTACGCGGAACTGTCCGACCGGTTCGGCCCCGTTCCGGAAGAAGCGGAAAGCCTGCTTGCCCTTGCCGAAATCAAAATTATCTGTGCAAAACTCGCAATCGCCTCGCTTAAAGAGCGGAACGGAACCGTGCGCATTACCTTTGCGAAGGTCTCAAAGATTTCCATCGATAAATTGCTCCGCATGATAAAAGAGTCGGCAGGGCGGGTTAAACTCGATGCAAAGCAGCCGAATGTCATCATGCTCGAAACCGGCTCCATCGGCTTAAAAGAAAAGAGCGAATTTATCAGCGAAAAACTCAATCAGCTAAGCTGAGATGTGAATAAGCTAAACTACGCTATACCGTATCGGTAGTGCCGGTGGTATACAATTTGTTATGAAGGTATATTTAACTCGTTTGCGGAAAGTGTGTTGTCGTATTAAATAATCATTGAGAATGGGTAATTTATTTTGACAGCGGTATTATGGTGTGGTATGCTTTTAGAGTATATGATGCTGAATCGAAATAAATGGCTTTTAGTTTTGACGGCTGCCGTAGTTGCAGCTGCGGTACTGCCCTGCACGAGCGTGTGCCTCTACGCAGGCATTGGGCAGCGAAGCGATAGCGAGCTTCAAGCCAATAATCCGGTTAAATATGTGGATCCGGATGGGAAAGCTTCAACTGAAACTGAGGTTACCCTAAGGATTGATGGTACTTTAGGCAAGACCAATGCACGTGATATGGCGGTAGCTATATATCAATATTCTAATCTTGTAAGTTTAGTACTCGCATCGTCTAATGATGAGAAAAATAAAATAAATGATTTTGCTTTTAGTATTATGAATGCACTTTCTGGCTATGGGGAGCTAATATGATTGAGGAAAACATGAGAAATTTAAAGGGGAAAAAATACACGGCTTTATTTATTGCAATTTATGTTTTGCTTAATATTGCTATTATATTTATTGTGTATTTACGTATTTTACCCGGACATTCAGATAAATTATATATTCCTGTAAATGATAGTGATATATCCATATCACAAATACATTCTGTTCTTCAAATGCTTGGAAAATATGATGAAAATTATACTTTAAATATTAATGGTTCAGAATTTGAATTCGGTTTAAATATGAAGAAAGTAAGACAAATTCTTGTGCTAAGTTTAATAGTGATTATACATGACTCTAAAAACTCTTAAAAAGATAGAGAAAAAGGATACTGTAAGACGGTGTTTGATAGATTTTGAAAAGAATTAGGAACAAGAAAGCATACAATGAAATGTCTAAAAATGCTCGCTTTCTCACAGAACGAGTTACGGCCGTATGTGAGGAATAAACAGAAATAGGGAAGGGAGTATCCCGTACAGCGATTGAAGCAGAAATCCTTTTCGCCGCGCGTATAATGCAAGTGCGGTTTTTGGAGCGGTTATCAAACCTGTATATCCTTGTACAGGTTTGATAGCACGTTTTGCTCAGCAAAACGTGCTTCTGCTTAGAACCACCGACGTCCGTGTCGGTACTGAGAGCAGAAAAACACCGCTTAAAGAAAACAGCAGCGGCAAAAAGATTGGAAGTGAGATCGGTTGACAGTCCATCGAATGGGAAAATTATAAATGGATTTTCTCGATTTCCTGTATGGTCAAACCGGTTGCGTGTGCAATAGTGTCGATAGATAAGCCCATAGAAAGTAAGTTCCGCGCTGTTTCGCGCTTACCTTCGGCGATACCAAGAGATCTGCCTTCGGTATAAGCTATTTTCCGCTCTTCAGCGCGCTGTACGGCGATATCGGTAGCATAATCGTATTCTGCTATTAACATATTTATGACCTCCTTGGCTTTTCGTTGCAGGTATTCTTTGAGAATACCGTTTTGTATACATTCTTTTATTGCATTTTCAAAACCGTGTTCTTTATCTTGTTCAATATTTCGTTGTACCGTTTCCACGAACATACTGTATTCCGCTAACGACTTACAGTTTTGCAGTATCGTATGTTTTTTATTTTTATTGATATTCAGTACTTTTACTTTTAATTCTAACGGAATATGCTCCGGTTTTGTCATAAAAGAATCGGAAAGTTTTAATTCGGTTTCATTCGGATAGTCTTCGACTCCATTATAAAAAACATAAAATTCCGGCGTTGGAATTTTTACGAGCGAGCGTGCCTATCGTTCTTGAGCATCTAATAGCCGTTCATATAATCGTACGACATATTCGAGGCATCGTATTGGCATATTAGGATTGATGGTTGACTGATGTTCAGCCAATACAATCATTTTGTTATCAATGAGATATGATACATCATTATAGAAAGACATATAGATAACTTGTTCAAGGCGGAGTGATTCTAACGGTACTGAATTGCCCAGATGAGTGCCGTGTAGAGCATTATATAATGAGAGAAAATTTTCTTTTGCGTTTTTATCTTCACCAAACAGGTCTACAAAAACCGAATCTTTATAATTCCTGTTTGCCGTTTGTTTTTGCTCTTACATAGTTTCCAGTATAGCAGAAAAAAGTACATAGTGCAAATAGAGCGCAGCCGAAGAACAACAGGTGTATCCGTCTCCCTACGAATAAAGCATAGTTTTGATTTTGACAGCAGCACAGTGATATGCTAGGATAATAAGAAAGCTGGGAAGACGATACAGGTATACTTTAACGATGAAAAGTATGAAGGGATGGTGGAAGAAAAAGTCGCGATAACAATTAGCCGGCTGTATGAAGTAGCAGAGGAAGGGAAGCGGATCGAATCGTATACGGATCACTTTACGGATATGATCAACGGGACATTGAGCTTACCGGAATCCCCTGATCCGGTGCGGGTGAACTTAAACAGCATCAAGGAGTTACAATAAATGAAAAAGATTGCATTGATAATAATATTTATTTATATATTTATAGGACCAAACGCTTAACTTTTTCAAAAGCAGGATTGGCGGGACTAGCAGGATATTTTAAGGTTGATAAATCTTTAGCAATGGATATGCAAGCAAGTTTAACCTTAAATGGAAAAGAAGTTGGCAGTTTTAAGGGGATACATTGGTGGGCGACCAGCTTTAATCCGAGGGTACAAGGGGTAAAGGCAAGCGACTTAAAAGCCCAGTTTACCGTTAATTTTGGTAACAATAAGCAAATGTATCAAGATTTCAAAGCAGAATGGGATAAAAAAGATTTAAGGTGGACATTTAATGATAATAATTGTTCTGCAAAACTTAATTTCTAAGGAGTTGATATGAAAAAACTATTTTATGTTGTTGTATATGGAATGATATTATTTACTGAGGGGTGGGGATGGCCTCTGATTTTTCAAGATATGAAGCACATAGAGAAGAAAAGAACAGAAGCGCTTTTACTGGCAATAAAAAACAAAGATAAAATTAGTTTTAAAAAGCACTTTATTCCTCACATAGAACACTTTTCCTCTCACTATGATGAAGATGTTGATCATTTATTTGAGAGATTTCAAATTCAAACGTATGAGGTTATTGATGCAATGGTGTATGAATCGGCTTTATACAAGGATGGAGAAGGTATCGTTCAGTGGAATGTTTCTATATTAATTGCTACGGATATTGGAGAATTACGATTAATGTTTGTTGATGTCAGAAAAGACTATAAGCATAAGGAAAATGTGGGAATACGCGGTTTATTTTTATTAGAAGAAAGGAAGGCCGATGAAATTGATTTTGATGATTTTGATCTTAGTACACTTCCATATGGAGTCTATGTTGAATCTATTAAGTAAAATAAAAACAATATAAACCTATTGCTAAAAGTATGAAAACAACATTTTGCTTTTATTCACAGCTTAATTATTCTCACCCCCGGACAGCGATTGAAGCAGAAATCTTTTTTGCCGCGCGTGTAATACAAGTGCGGTTTTTGAAGCGATTAATTGGAAAGACAACATTTATTAAATACAATCCAGCAGACCCTTCGTATGGGATGAGAGTTTGGCCATGAAAAAATATGCTATTATTATATTAGTCTTCCATATTTTTGTAAAACTATCATCTCAAGAACTTCTTTCGAATACTAAATATTATTCTGATGATGGAAGTTCATATTTTAAATTTACAGAACAAGGGGGGGTAACCAAAGGGTTTGTATGGGATAAGAAAAGTCAACATGAGCTTATGATTTTTTCACTTAAATTGCGTTATAAACTTAGAAAAGATGCTATTAAATGGTTTAAGAATAGAATTTTAGAAATTAAAATTCATACAGGCAACCCGGGTATTTATTCTATTTTTGTGTCAGTGAATGACGGAATAATATCTAATCCGGTTAATTTTGTGATGGCAGTAGATATTACCGGAAGCTATGCACTTGTAGGAGAAGAGGATGTTTATGTGTTAGATATATTCAAAGGAAAAAAGATATTTTATATAAATCGTAATTATGATAACACTGCAATTAAGTATTTACTTTTTGATTTAAAAGAAACTAAGTTTCTTGATAATGGAGATCTAATGATTACGTATTATAACCTGTCTATGGAAAAAGTATATGAATTAATAAATAAGAATGATTTTATGAGATGAAAATGACTACAATTGTAATTATGATGTTTATATTTCCGGGACTCGCCCTTATGGTGATGATGTTTCTTGCCGTTTTTATTCATATATCTTTTAATCGCACAGGGCTTACTTCTTTATTCTATGAAGATGCTACAAGAGAAGATGTATTTTTTCCAAAAAATGCAGTCTCCAATGGCGGACTCATATCATCTTCATGGGATAGAACCAGATTTATGATAAGATGGTGCTTAAAAGAAGAATATGCAAAAGAGGATTCAATACAAACGAAAGCGATAAAGCGAAAATTTTTTATTTTAAATATGATACAGCTGTTATGTTTTCCATTATCCTTATTATGGATTTTATTATGTTTAGTTACAATAGTTTTAACTTTTTTCTTGTTTAGAAAGATATATAAGTATTGTGAAGTCTATAGTTACAGTTAAAACATAGAAGTATGTGGATCCGGATGGGCGGGAATTAATGCCTATTAAAAATAATCGTGTAAACTATGCTGTGCTAAAGTTATTTTTTAATAGCCCAACATTTAAAAAACATATGAACAATCTTTTAGCCTCGACAAATGCTCACGGGATAAGTTACTAACAGTAATTACAGCGATGCAAGGTAAGTACGCCGGCAATACAGAAACACAAACGACTTCCCTTGATGCAGATGTTGCTACAATAAAACTTGATAGGAATGGTTCTATGATTAATGGAAAGATGAATAAAGGAGATACCGCTCAAGCTATTGTAATAAATATTGACCTTGATAGAATAGATAAGAATGGGCTAAATCTTCTTGAAGTTATAGCAGAAGAAGTAGTTCATGGCTCTGATGCTTCGAAAGCAGGAGCAGAAAAATGGGAGAAACGCGCAATTGAGGAAAACAAACTACCTTATAAAGAGCGGCCGCGTGAAATTAGTGCAAAAAATGTCGTTAAAGAAATTCTCAAAGAAATGAATTTTGCAGGTGAATGATATGAAAAAAGTTCTTTTAATTAGCGTATTCATTTTAGTGAATTTGTTATACATTTTTGCTGATTTTGTTGCTATGGAAAAAATAACAGAAAAGGAATTTAATGAGAAGTATCATATTTTAGATAGAGTTAAGACTATGCTGTTAGAAGAAATTTGTATTGATGACTTTATGAAACAAGAGGAAATAAAACTTGAAATAGAATTTTATGAATGTAATCTGTTTGGTGATTTTGATAATATTATTCATATCTATGCAAAAGAAGAATCGTTATTTGGGAATAGTTATTATTATATGATACTTTTTTTTGAAAAAGGAGAAAGCAGGAAACTTTTAACTTATTCTTTTTATGTGTTAAATGAAACCATCCCCGAAACGTTGCCGTTTAAACTAATAGAAAGGCCTGATATTGAGTTCATAGAAAAGGATAGCAAAGAGAGTGGTTTAAGATGATCCGATAATGCGGATGATAGGAGATATGAATATGAAGATAGACCTCCGGCAACACCAGAAAATCCCTAGCCTAATTGGGAGGGTATTCCAATAGATTAGATAATAAGGGAGGCGTCTATGTTTTTTATCAAATATGAAACTGAAGAAAATATAAATGGTGAACTGCCACCGATAATATACATAAAAGGAAATCGTAATAAATTCCACAATGCTTTATTGACATTATTGAAAAAATTACGGATGAAGGTATTTACGGTTAATATACGTGAATTAGGAATAGTCATAGATGAGAGAGTAACCTATGTCGATATTATTCTTAAAATTCAAGATAAAACTGAATTGTTTTATAATACTGAGACACTTATCATTGGAATTGAATATGATAATTTCATTGATATATTATTTGAATTAGAGCAATTAGCATTTACTAATGCTACAGTATTTTTTGAATACGAATGGGTACAAAGTTTATATAATGGAGCAATAATTGTTGAGTCATGTGATAGTTGTTAAATTGCTTGATTACAAATTGTTATGGGGAATAATCCGGTGAAGTATATTGACCCGGATGGAGATGAAATAGAACTTGTTAGCAGAGATGGATTATCATTTGTGAATTATCAAGGAAAGAAATGGAATTCCTCTGCAGTATATGCATTTCAGCGAACTGGATTCGATCAAAGTTTTATAGGACAAGTTAGTAATGCATTAGGATTGTATGACAATAGTTCTAAATTGCTTGGAAAAGTTGAATATAATCATAATCGGAGAGGAAGTGGCTATAAAGTTACTGATATAGAGACAGGTAAATCACTTGGAGATTTGTACTATAGCATAGCATTAAAAGACAATAAAGAGGAAGTAGCATGGAATATGGGTAAATATGTTGTCAGTCTTGGGGGGATGCATTTACGGTAGTAAGTGCTTTTGAAAAAGATGCTGAAAAAGGTGCACTATCAGTTTTAAAACAAATTGCAACACCGAGTAAAACAAGTATAGGTGCATGGGGTCTTACTGCAAAAGAACAATCGTTTTTTTGCGAAGGTGTACAAAATTTTGCTAAAGGACTTATACCTTTTAAGGGAACATACGATGCGGCGAGAGAGACAATAGATTCATCTAGTCGAATTTATAATATAAAGAATGAAGAATTATTAAAGGAGATAAAGTAATATGTATTTAGTTTTGCTTAAAATAGTATGTGTTTTTTTTCTCGTACTATCAGCTGCATTTTTTATAGCGATGTGGATTTTATATCTTAAAATGAGTCGAGGAGTGACAGATGCATTGGTAGAAAAAAGAATAAAATGGAAATGGTGGTGGACTATGCCGATGGTATATTGGCACGCATATCCTGAAGATAGAAAAATATATATTATGTATACTGCTTGTTTTTGGCTATTTATAATTTTTCTTTTTATAGGTGTGTTTATAAGCGGTAAGATCCGCGCCTTGGATTGGACATGGTGGTTATGAATATAATAAGAGCGTCTAAGTTGTTATAATATGCCGTATGTGGGAAGCCATATCAAATCTGTATGTCCTTGTATAGATTTGATATCATGTTTTGCTGACAGCAAAATATGATATTATTTAGAACCACCGCCATCCGTGGCGGTACTGAGAGAGGAAAAACTGTGCCTTTTGAAAAAAAGGGGCAACAACAGAATATGCAAATGGGACAAGACCCTATAGTGCCGGCTGTCAAATTTCTCATCTAGCTGATTTCAATGAGGTTACCAGTATATTAAAAGATATTGGTTTTAAGTATGGAGAAGGTGAAAAAGTTTGGGTGAAAGGAGACAATATTAAAATAGTAATTAAGGCTCCACCAATAGTTGAAAATTAATCAACACCCCGACACAGAGCGTCGGGGTATTACTCCCTCCATACAAATAAAAAGGAGACTATATGGAAAAAACAATTCTCAAGATAATTTTTTTGTTATGTATATGTTTTAGGACTTATACATTACCAATGAATGGGGTGAAAATAGCTGAACCGACTTACTATAAGGATATGAATAGTTTTAAAATGATAACTTTTTACGAAAACAATAAAATTAGATTTTCTGATGATGAAAATAACAATTCAGATGATTTTTTATGGAATCATGTATTTGAGTATTCAATCAATACTGATGGTAAATTTTATCAGCTTAAGATAAAAAATGAAAATTATTCAAAATCATTATTGATGTTATTATCTGAAAGGTTCTTAGTTTTGTATGGAGAATCTAATGAACCTATCTTTTTTGGTGCTTCAAAAATTAATACAGAACTCTTATATTTCCCATCTTATTTTGAAGCTTCTTCGGAACTACATGAAAAAGATATTATATACTCTGGATCAAATTTGAAAACTCTTGATTTAAATAAACCATGGGTTGAAGGTGTGAAAGGATACGGAGAGGGTGAGTCTGTTCGATTTAGCATAAATGCTGAGGAATTAATTATTTTTAATGGATTTGTATCAAAAAATAGATCCTACCTATTTTCTCAGAATAGCAGGCTGAAAACAATAGACTTATATTTTACTTCTTCAGATTTGCATCAACGATATGAATTAAAAGACACACCGAATCCTCAGTCAATAATTTTTGAAAAAATCTTTAATGAAGATATTATATTAACAATTATTGATGTGTATAAGGGTGAAAAATATACCGATACGTGTTTAAATGCAATTATACTAAAATATTAATGTATACAGTTATGCTAAGTAAATTTTTTAAAGAAATGTATCACCACTTTTGAATGGGGACTTTGACAGTTAACGCAAATGGCGCAACTCAAAGAATTTTGGAATTAGCAATATCATCAGGATCTACACCGGGACGGATGGAAGCGATGCAATGAGCTTCAGATGGAAATTATAATCTCTGTGAACCAGGCGGTGAGTTTAATCAACTTAAAAAATATAGAGATAGAGGTTTTGAATGAAATATAATACAGAAATTGAATATTGTTTGGTAGAATTTAAGATGTCTAATCAAACATATTATTGTTTATGGTTTTCTGATAACCGTGATGCGTTTTTGATTGATGAAAATGGCAAATTAATTATATTTTATTGTGAAGCTGAAATGAGAGGTTTTTGTAAAATTCATAATTTAGATATTCAAGTAGATGCCGCTGTATTGTATGATATTGATACATTTATAGAAAAAATATGTCTGAACGACATAGATTGCAATCTTATTTTACGTTTTTTGAACATTGCATCTGATATGGCAGATACATTGAAAGAACCATTTATAGGTGATGATAATGGTGTGGATTGTATAATCTTAGACGTATATAATAAACTGTTTTACGGAACGAATCCTCCTGCTTTGAAAAAAGACTCTCCTGAGGTATATAGTCCTGTATGGGGAGAAAGCGAAATAAATATTATACGGAATATTATGAACGATAGTATTAGAATATTTCGTAAGTTTCTAAAATAAATATGTCATTATTAGGACAAGCATCAGGATACAACAAAATGAGAAAAGAAGTCAAAGATAAAACTATAAATACCTCAGATAAAGAAAATAATACAAGTTGCTGACATGAATAAAGATATTTGGGAGTAAAGCAGGGGAAGAAGGAAATGGTTTATAAAAATAATATCATAGATGCATATACAAAATTAAAAAATGGAGCTAATCATTATGTGTCTATTCCAGAATTTTTATATTTAATGAGTAAATTAAAGTCTAATGGTTCGATACAAAAAAGTATTTCATTTAATCCATTTTATGAACATAAAGATTTTCTGTTGGAAATAGATGAAAGGATGCTTTATATAGAAAGCCGAGATAGTCTGAATGAAATTGATACAAAGAAATTTTATGAGAGTCAAAAGTGTGAAGAAGATTTTTATAATGTTGATATTGAAAAAAGATATTTCCTAATACAAAGAGATGATGTGACCGAGTATAAAAAAATTCTTGATAGGATAATTTCATATCTTGATGAGTTAATTCCTTATATACTGCAACGTTTAAAATCTGAATATAATATCAAAGAAGTTGACTTATTGTTTGGGAATGTATGTTTTGAGATTTATTATGAATAGAAAATAGTCTTCTGGAGATAGGGTTATGTGGATTTTTGATGATTATAAAGAAACCTACAATCCGCATTTAATATCCTGATAAGAATTTCTACTCTCTTCCCACAGAACGAGTTACGGGCGTATGTGAGGAATAAACAGAAATAGGGAAGGTTGTATCCCGGACAGCGATTGAAGCAGAAATCCTCTATCAAGCGTTGTACGTCCATGTACAACGCTTGAACACGAGTTTGACGAAATGTCAAACTCGTTACTGTATGGAACCACGTCCATCCGTGGACGATTGTAAAGTCATGCGGTTTTTGGGAGCGTTTATCAAACCTGTACATCCTTGTACAGGTTTGATAGCACGTTTTGCTCAGCAAAACGCGCTTCTGCTTAGAACCACCGACATCCGTGTCGGTACTGAGAAAAAAAACACCGCGGGAACAAAGAAGTATACTAAGCCGGATGGGAAGATCGTTATTGCCCCTGCTATTGTATGGGGCATCAATGCTACTTTATTCGGATACGGTGTAGTTGCTTCAAGAAACGATGAGATAGGGTTTGCTGCAAGACATCCGATAATTGCTGTACAATTGGGAATCTTACAGGATGGTGGAAGACATGGAATAAATAGTGCTACGACAAATTTTGCTATAAATTCAGAATTATCTACTTCTGTATTTTCTGAAGGACAAGGATGGAAGCTATAGCGTAGGAATAACAAAAATAAATGATAGTGAATATAATACTGCATATTCAGAGATTTTAAAAAGAAATAATCAAGGATTATTAAAATGAGTGGAAAAAATAAATTATTTATGATATCTACAATTATTCTTATTTTATTTTCATTGATTTCATGTTCATCGAAAGAAGAGAGGAGAATTATATTGCAAATACAAAAGAATGGTTTTGTTGATTTATCAATGTATTGCAGTGAGTGTGATGAAATTATAATTTATAATGAAGGATATTATTGTGAGCATGATGATAATCAATGGCCTGGAACAAAAATCTATTATTTTAATAAAGGAAATGTAAAGAAAATAATAAATCTACATTATTGCGCTGATATTCCAATTGGTACTGTAATTCACTTTTCTGATTATAATAATGGAAAAATTAAACGAAATAAAGAAAATGCTGTATTTTATCTTTCGCATATATCTGAATATAAAAGTGGAAAAATATTGCAGCTTAATTCTCAAAAAACAAATATACAAACATGGTCATTTAAATGAAAGTGAAGTACAAACAGATCGGACTCCTCGTCAAGATGAATGGCAAATAGATCATATTATTCCTAAAAGCAAAGGCAAAACAAAAAGTTATTCGAATGCTCAAGTCCTATCAAGGCAAGAAAATAGGTTGAAATGGGATAATTAGGAGGAAAGATAAACTGGCTTTTTGATGACAAAAAAACAACGATGGTCATTACAACAAAACGTATTATCAATAAACTTACTCCGATATCTATCGTTACTCATGATCGTGATGATGGTATGTGGCAATTTCTTGATAAAGGAGAATTAACCGAAGAAATTGCTGCTATAGTTAGTTTAGAAGAAATAATTTTACTGGATGAATCGTTAATGATATTATACGATTTGCCTTTAGGATGGATTGCTGAAAAGCATTCTGATGGATCATGGGTTAGAATGGAACTATTGTAGTTGCTTTGAATATCAAAATTCAGGGATACAATTTCAGTATAAAGGGAGACGTGCATATTGGAGGTGCTACTGCAGGCGATTTATTGGGAGTGACGACTGGAGTAAAGCTGGGGGCCGGTGTGTGGCTTGAAGTTAGGAAACTAGAGGAGCAATAGTATATGAAAAAAATCGGAATAATTATTATAATTTTAAGTATAGTATTTGTTGGTATTGTTAAATTTGATGTATATTTTTCAGGGGGTGAATTAAGCCTGAATTCTATTGAAAAAAATAGATATTATGTGCGTGATAAAGCTGGAAATTTGACGGAAATATCTAAAGTTCATTGGTATTGCAGTTTAATCATTTCTATTACTGCATTTATATTATTGTGTTTAGATAGCTTACTTTATCTATATGTTATGTGTAAATATGTACTGCCTTACATTTGGTTTAAAAAATATGAGGATATTTTTAATGGAACTTGATTCTAAAAGTTACGGCCGTATGTGAGAATCCATATCAAATCTGTACAAGGACGTACAGATTTGATATCATGTTTTGCTGATGGTAAAACATGATACTGTTTAGAACCACCACCATCCATGTCGGTATTGAGAAAAAAACACCGCGGGAACAAAGCCGCAGCGACAAAAAGATTGGAGCGGTATGGTGTAGCTTCGAAGCAAGCGCGATGCCGCTTATGCATTTGTGGCTAGTGGACTTACACAAGCTGCTATTGGAAGTTGTTCAACAAGTACGAGTAGGGTTCCCAATTTATTAACAGGGACTGTTGAAGATTTTGAAATTCAACAACCAAAATGGGCTGGAGCTACTGGTGTGATTGGAGAATCTGTAATTCCTACTGTTATAGATATGTATGGTTCACTAAACCAAAAGTCAGCGTTGAGGTAGATTATGCGTCCTGTTCGTAAATTTTTTATCACATTGCTGATTTACTTTGGTTCTGCATTTTTGACTATTGCAGTAGCTTTTTTTATTAATAGTTATTTCCCATGGCTTGATAAATATGAAATTGTTTTAACAATCGAATTTAGTATTATTTGGAGTATTTTTGTTTCTATATTTATGATACTTGTTAAGATGGATTGATTATTTTGCGTGAAATAGATCGTAAAAAGATGAAGCATACAATGCGATGTCTAAAAAACACTCTCTTTCTCACAAAACGAGTTACGGTCGTATGTGGGAAAACGGTGCCTTTTGAAAAGAGCTTGTTCCCCAGTGTACATCCTTGTACACTGGGGAACGACGAGATTTGTGGTATCCACAAATCTCGCTTCTGTTTAGTTTCACTGACATCCGTGTCCGTTTTGAAACTACAAGGAGACAGGAAAAAAATTAACCGCAGGCACGGTAAAAAATGTACCTCCTTGTACATTTTTTACCTACGTGTTTGCAGAACAAACACGCTACTGACGTGAACCACCGCCATCCGTGGCGGTTCTGATACGGTGAGGATTTTAGGAGCGGCATGGATGCCGCTGGTTTAAACAGAAGCGATGTTTCGGCTTCGACCGAAACTTGCCGTCAAAAGCGTACACGGAAGTACGCTTTTGACAGTGCGACGAAGTAGACGGCGTGTATATTTTCAAAAGGTGGAGATGGATGAAGAAACCGGGCCGTATTATTACGGCGCGCGCTACCTTGACCCGAAGTATTCAAGGTGGCTGAGTGGCGACCCGGTACTGGGAGATTACATACCCAAAGCTCCGATAGATGACGAGGCGAAGAAGCATAACGAAAACCTGCCGGGTATGGGTGGTATATACAACACAGTCAATTTGCACCTGTACCACTACGCGGGCATCGGGCAGCGAAGTGATAGCGAGCTTCAAGCCAATAATCCGGTGAAGTATACGGATCCGGATGGGAGAGAGACAACCGTAATGATTATTCATGCAAATACTGGATGGGAAAAGTTTGTCAGTGGTTCTCATGTTGCTGTCCATTTTAGCAACCCAGGTGTTGATAAATATAATTATCAAATTGGTCAAACATTATATGATCCCTCTGGTTCTTATCAAGCAAAAGATGAATTTGGATGTTTATATAGATCTTCCAGTGGTGTTTTCTCAGGAGAATCATCAGGAGATCTAAAAGCCTATATAGATTCTGTTTTAGATAGACAAAATGGTGAGTATATAGTTGCTTATACGATTAATACAACTCCTGAACAAGAAAAAGCGATGGTTGAATCTGCAATGGAGTTAGGTGATGGGGATGGCTTTTCTTGTGCAAGTCATACATCTGAGGTATTAGAAAAATTGGATTTTAAGGAAGTTATGACTCCAGGCGGTTTAGAGAAACAATTAAAGAACTCAAAGGTGGTTGAAAATATTAAAGTATTTTCTAAAGATGGTACTTCGATAATTTACTCAAAACCAAAAAAATATTGTAGAGTAAATATAGAATAGGTATTGGATTTCAATCATTAGTATTTTTTTAAGGAGGAATGATAAAATAGGTCAACAAACAAACGGTACTGTGATAAGTTGAAGTAATTCAGCAGAGAGCAGGTAGAAGTTCGTCGTGTCTAGTAGAGGCAAAGACCTCTGGTAAGGAGGATATTATGATAAAAAGATCGATAAAAGTAAAAATTCTCTCTGGGTTTCTCATAATTTTGTATGTTGTATTATTTATGCTTTTAGTTTCATTGCTGCAATATACATATAATAATCGGTTTTGGAATATTATAGTTATTTCATTTGTGTTTAATGTCTTACTTATACTAAGCTTCTATAAAATGCGACATCATTTTATCTTATTGACTTTATTATTAAATATTCTATTCGGTTCTTTGTTCTTTGTTAGTGGAAATATTAATTTACTAAAAATTTCAACATTTATTGAACAATGTAACCTAGTTTTATTTTATATAGTACAATATTTGATTATACCTAATTGGATATTGCCTATTTTATTCTTTATAAATAAAAAAGGTAAAGAGGAATATGATTCTGTCTAAAAAATATAATGCACATGATAGTATGCTTTAAAAGAGGATAGAGTAAGATGTTAATATATACTGAAGCTTGTACTGTTTTTTTTATCAGATAAGAAAAATATGCTTTCCTATATTGCAAATTAAAGAGAAGATATTCTTTTAAACATGAATTGGAGGTCTAAAAGCTGATGCTTCTGTTGGACCAAAAATAGAGTTTAAGTTTGCTGCTGGAGTTGGTGGATCTATCGGGTTTGAATTTAGAAAAATTGAGGAGTAATAAAAGAAATATATGAAGAAAGTAGGAATATGTATTATTATACTAACTATAATATTTGTAATTATTGCTAATATGGATAAATATTATGCTAGTGAAAACTTGATTTTTGATACTACAGATATTATTAATGGTAATTATTATTTAACTGCTAAAGAAAATATGGAAAATATTCAGGTATCTGCTTTACAGTGGTATTATACTAATATTGTAGTTACTATTTTATTGGTGTTATGGATTCTGACAGGACTGCTATTTTTATATGTAATGGCACGCTATGTATTGCCTTATTTGTGGTATAAAAAGTATGATCATATTTTTGATGGATCTTAATTTTGTATGTATGCGTTATACTAAGAAAATAATTTCAGGCTATGAAAACAAAATTTTGTTTTTATTCACAGCTTAATTATTCTCACCCCCGGACAGCGATTGAAGCAAAAATCCTTTTTGCTGCGCGTGTAACGCAAACGCGGTTTTTGGAGCGAGAGCGGAAAAACACCGCTTAAATAAAACAGTAGCGGCAAAAAGATTGGAGCGGTATGGTGCAGCGGAGCCGCCAGGCGTAGCTTCGAAGCAAGCGCGGTGCCGATACTTGTGTATCTTTATATTGTAATAATAGTACACAAGTATCGGCAGTCCGCCAAAGAAAGATGCATATTAAAAGGTTTTTGGGTAAATCCATGAAAGTAGATAGCAAATTAAAAGAACAAATTAATGATATACTTTCAGAATGGAATCCTTTAGATGTACCTGCTTTTATAGCTAGTGAGGAATATATGAATTATGTTGACTCAGTCATTGATATAGGTCGAAATATAAATGCGTTACGGAGATATTTCCTTAGCCTTATTATTGATCGATTAGGGTTAGAATATGACCCATCAAATTTAAAACAAATAAATAGCATAGAGAATGTAATAGAAAAGGTTATGAATGCTTTACCGGAACGAGGAGAAAAAACTTTATGATGAGACAGGTGAAGAGTTGTGAATTCATAAACCAGATAAGTATCATCCAAAAATGCATTAGTATAAGGCCTTTATATTTTTTTTCATATGAATGGCATGCATCTGAAGAACTCCCTTCTATTTTTTTACGAGGTTTTTGTTATTTTTATGTGATAAAGCTTATACCGTATAGGTAATGCTGATGGATTCTGTTTTTCCAAAGAGGTTTTATACAAAAAAGTTCACCGAATATAAAGGGTGTAAAGTTTCCTGAATTTAGAGTATACCATCAAAACAAGGTAAAATATGTAAAAATAAATGCAAATATTTATAGGAACTGTTGGGATATAATAGGCAAGCAATAATGATGACGTTAACGATGAGTGTATATCTGAAGTAAAAAATGTTTTCAATGTGATAGCTTATCATTTTTTTGTACTTTACTTTTAAAAGAAAATTCATTATGCTGTGCTTCGGTATTCTAAAGTTGCACTAAGTAAACAATTGCGCACGGCTAGAATATCCGAAATTTTCTTTTATTTTTTTAGGAGGATGGGATTATGAAAAAATCCGTTTTCGTATTATCGCTTCTTTTTTTGACAAGTGTTCTTTCGTTTGCCTCCGGTGCTGCCGATACTACGGCTACCAGTGCTGGAACTGATGTCAAAATTGACTTTAGAATGAACATTGCCAAGCAGGATTATGACTCCAATTATTTTAATTGGACGCTCGGAAAGCAAGAGACGGTGCAGGATAAATTCGATGCCGTTTCAGGAGCCAGTTTGAAGGGCTCGACAAAAGGATTTAATGTTGTCCGCTATGCAGGCAATGCCGCAGATAAGAAAGCTGCGATTCCGGCAGCGCTGCGCAGTTTGTTTTTGTTCCCACTTTCCGATTGGAAATTCGTCGAAGGATACGGACTCCAAGTAACAAACACCGACGGTGCGTTTACAATACGTTTTGCCCGTAAAACAACCGCCTATGAATTGAAAACCGATAACAAAGGAAATTTTAACATCCTGACCGGTGCAAAAATTGCAAAAGATATTACGGAAAAGACCGATACCGGTTATGTCATCAAGTCCGAATACCTTAAAGCCGGTGGTGATCTGGCAAAAATGTCCGATTTGGATTGGGATAAACTGCCGTTGAAAGCCGACACTTTTGCTTCCGATGCGGCCTATCATTATGAAGGATCACTGAAATTTGCGTTAAAGGATAACGTGTTAACAGTTAACGGCACATTAAACCGTAAATAAGTGATGGATGCCTGAATAATCGAACAAAATCAAACAAAAAAGCCTCTTCAAGCAATCGCTTGAGAGGCTTTTGGGTATATTTAAAAATTCGCTTGATTTATAGAGTGTTCTCTTTTTTACTCCGAATAAAGACCGATGCCGTGTATCTTTTTGCGGCGGTACCGTACTAAGACTTTGGGATCACGTTTGCAGAGATCGGCTAGGTCGTGCAGGATTTGTGCGCGTATTTTGTCCGCCGCTTTTTGCGGATCGGTATGGGCGCCGTCTACCGGCTCTTCAATAACGCCGTTAATCAGTTTAAGTCCGAGTACCTCGCGGCTGGTAATTTTCAGCATCGCGGCGGCATCCTTCGCCTTGCTTGAATCCCGCAAAAGGATAGATGCACAGCCTTCCGGCGAGATAACCGAGAAAATCGCATTCTCCAGCATATACACCTTATCTCCGACCCCGATGCCGAGCGCACCGCCTGAGCCGCCTTCTCCAATGACAAAGCAGATAACCGGAGTTTTCACGCGGCTGAGTTCACGTAAGTTTACTGCAATGGCTTCGGCGATACCGCGCTCCTCCGAACCAAGCCCCGGATATGCCCCCTGTGTGTCAACAAAAGTGATAATCGGGCGGTGGAATTTTTCCGCCTGCTTAATCAGTCTGAGTGCCTTTCGGTAGCCTTCGGGGTTTGCCATACCGCCGTTCCGGTCGATGGTTTCCCGCAAGTTCCGCCCCTTCTGGTTACCGATAACCGTTACCGGTATTCCGTTGATAAAGGCGATGCCGCCTATCAATGCAGGGTCGTCGCCGAAGCAGCGGTCGCCGTGCAGCTCGATGAAGTTATCAAAGATCATATCGATATAATCGAGGGCGCGCGGGCGGTCGTTGTGCCGGGCGAGTTCAATCTTTCGCCATACTTGCGAAATTGCAGAACTTGCTTGCAGCTTTTCGGTTATTGTTTTTAACTCGGTGGTAATGTCGAGTCCGTATTTATCCGCAATATCGCGCAGTCCGATTAAAAGCTCGGTCTGATCGGTTTTTATTTCGTTTTCTTTACTCATGTTACTTCCTTTCCTTGCCGAACGGGGGATTCATGTGTGCATCGATCATCACGGCAAAAAAGTGTTTTTGCTCGATGCGCGGCACAATGCAGTCAACAAAGCCTTTTTTAAGCTGGAATTCTGCCCGCTGAAAACCTTCCGGCAGCTGCTGGTGGATAGTGCCTTCGATAACACGCGGCCCTGCAAATCCGATAAGCGCATTGGGTTCCGCCGCGATAACATCGCCCAGCATCGCAAAACTTGCCGTAACGCCGCCCGTTGTGGGGTCGCAGAGCATCAAAAAGAGGGGAACGCCCTTGTCGTCAAGCTCCGCCGCCGCGCTTGAGGTTTTCGCCATCTGCATCAGCGAGAAAAGGCCTTCCTGCATACGCGCGCCGCCCGACGTTGCGTAGATAATCACCGGTATCCGTTCCGCTGCGCCTTTTACCATAAGCCGGGAAATTTTCTCCCCGACAACCGAACCCATAGAACCGCCGAGAAAGTCGAAGGACATAACGCCCAACAGCGCATCCCTGCCTTCGATTTTGCATTTGCCGGTAACAACGGCTTCGTTTATGGCAGTCTTTGCTTCCGCAGCGGATATTTTTTCTTCATACCCTGCCATCTGAATAGGATTCATCGTTCGCAAGGTTGGATTAAGTTCTTCAAACGTGTCTTTGTCGGCAAGATAGGCAATCCGCTCTGATACATCCATTCGGAGATGATATCCGCAGTCGGGGCACACCATCAAACGCTTTAAAAGCACTTCTCGTTCATATTGTGTTTTACAATGAGGACATTCCATTATTTTTCTCCCTCAAATAATTGTGCATAGAGACTGGTGCCGAAAGTTCCCGATTGGAATTGAGCTGACCGTAAAATCGTCTTTTGCTCTTCGATATTGGTTTGGATACCTTCGATGTGCAGCTCATCCAGCGCACACAGCAGCTTTTTGATGGTCTGTGCCCGATCCGCTCCGTGTACAATCAGCTTGGCAGTCATCGAATCGTAGAAAGGCACCACCTTGTAGCCCTGATATAAAAATCCATCAAACCGGACGCCGTTTCCGCCGGGTACCCGCAAGTTTGTAATCAAACCGGGGGTGCGTGCATTGATACGGGCTTCGATTGCCCAACCCTTTACCGGCACCACGCCGTCAGGGAGTGTCATCTTGCCTCCCGTACACACGGTAATCTGCTCACGGATAATGTCGGTGCCGGTTACCATCTCGGAGACGGGGTGTTCAACCTGCACACGCGCGTTGACTTCCATAAAATAAAACTGCTCGCCGGAAACGAGAAACTCGATGGTACCCGCTCCGCAATAGTTGAGCGAAGAAAAAAGCTTTTTGGCGCCGGAGCACATCGCATCGAACATCGCATCGCTCACCGCCTGAGATGGGCTTTCTTCTATCAGCTTTTGATGATTCCGCTGTACCGAGCAGTCCCGCTCGCCGAGAATTGCAACACCGCCTGCGCCGTCGCCGATAACCTGCAGCTCAACGTGCCGCGGGTCGCTCAGGTATTTTTCGATGTACACCGTACCGTCGGCGAAATTCGCTTCCGCCTCCGAAGATGCGATGGCGAGGTTTTCAGCTAAATCGGCTTCTTTCCAGACAATGCGCATTCCCTTGCCGCCGCCGCCTGAGGCTGCCTTGATGATAACTGGATACCCGCATTCTTTCGCGGTTTCCGCCGCTTGTTCTTTGGTTGTAATCGCGCCCTTAGAGCCGGGTGTAATCGGCAGTCCGCTTTTTTGAGCAGTCTCCCGCGCTCTTACCTTATCGCCGAGCATTTCGATAGTGTCGGGTTTCGGCCCAATCCAGAACATACCGGATTTTTCTACCTCACGTGCAAAATCCGCGTTTTCCGAAAGGAAGCCGACACCGGGGTGTACGGCATCACAACCGGTGCAGAGTGCGGCGGTAATCAGCGCATCCTTGTTCAAATAACTTTTGGCGGATGGAGCCGGTCCGATACACACTGCATGATCGGCGAGTAGCACATGCAGGCATTCTTTATCGGCAGTTGAATACACGGCGACCGTTTCAATGCCCATTTCGCGGCAGGCGCGGATAACGCGGACGGCAATTTCACCGCGGTTTGCAATCAGCATTTTCCGTATCATACTTAGATCCTGATTATAAAGAGCGGCTGGTCAAACTCAACCAAATCACCGTTTGCCGCAAGAATTTCTTCGATTGTCCCATCGTATTCGCATTCAAGGGTGTTCATCATCTTCATCGCTTCGAGGATGCAGAGCGGCTGTCCTTTTGAAACCTTGGAACCCTTTTCCACATACGCAGGCGCGTCAGGGGAGGGTGAGCGGTAGAATGAACCGACGATGGGGCTTTTTACCGTTACGAGGTTCGCATCAGCGCCGGATGCAGTGCCGGCCGCTGTGCCTACGGAATTAGCGCCTGCCGGATTGCTTCCTGCCCCAGCCGGCATTCCCGTTGCAGCCGCGGGGAGAACCGCCCCCGCGCCCATGGTTCCTGCCGCTGCATATCCGCCTGCGTCCGCTCCGGTAACAGGCTGCATCGGCACATTGTGCAGTGCAAACGGTACGGCAGTCTGCATATTTTGATACGCAGCTTCTTTTTTGAGCGTCAGCTCCGCTTCGCCTTCCTTTATATGGAGCAGCACTGCCGAGCTCTTTTCAAATTTGTCAAAGACATTCAAAATAAATTTTTCGTTCATGTTCTTACTCTGTGTTTATGCCGATACTTCTTTGCTTCAATGCGTCGGAAGCAGATATATAACCGATACAACCGGTGCGGCTTTGCAAAGAAGTAACAGGTCTTATATCCGGTCGAACCGGTCAATCTCGGCATCATAATCGATGCCGGCAATATCAAATCCGTTAATCGCCAAAAAGTCGTGCCGGTATTCGTCTACATCGGTACGCTCGCGGCTGGTCTCGTCGGTAACGGTTGCCATAATCGCGGCAACGGCGGACTGCACCGCTTCGTCCAACTCCCAGTCGTCGATGCGGATACGGTGTTCGCTATCCGTCGGGATGACCCCGTCCGCCGTGTATAGGCGGCTGTCAAAAAGTCGATTGATCTGTTCGATACAGCCCTCGTGGGTGCCTTTCTCCTTCATCACCTTAAAAAGGCTTGCCAAATAGAGCGGAATAACCGGAATAACGGCGCTTGCACGGGTTACCAATCCTTTGTTAACCGACACAAATGCCTGCCCTTTTAAGGCCGCGAGCTTGGTGTTCAGCGTATGGGCGGTGGCTTCCAAGTGTTCCTTAGCCTTGCCGATGGTGCCCTTGCGGTACAGCGCCTGCGTGGCTTCCGGCCCAATGTAGGAATACGCAACGGTGATACATCCTTGTGCAAGCAGATCCGCAGCGCCGAGCTTTTCTATCCAACGCTGCCAATCCTCACCGCCCATAACCTTTACGGTAGCGAAGGCTTCTTCGTCGCTCGCCGGTTCTGCGGTGATTTCCGTCAGTGCACCGGTGAACGGATCGAGGGTTTTGCCGGTAAACGGCTTTCCGAAGGGCTTGAGCGCCGAGCGGTAGGTAACGCCGGTATCGGGGTCGGTACGCACGGAACTTGCCACGCTATAGACAATCAAATCAAACTTCATGCCGCGCTTTTTGGCCTCATCGATAACCTGTTCTTTGATGGTATCGGAGAATGCATCGCCGTCGATGGTAACGGATACAAGCCCCGCTTCTTTTGCAGCGGTATCAACCGTTAAGTTGTTGTACCAACCGGGCGTTCCCCATTTTTTTTCGGAACCGGCTTTTTCATACGATACGCCGATGGTTGCAGCTCCGTATCCGAATGCTGCCGTAATGCGGCTTGCTAGTCCGTATCCGCCGGAACAGCCGACTACTAAAACGTTTTTCGGTACAGCCGTACCCGCCGGATGGGTAGCAGCTCTCTTTTTTGTATACGCGATTTGATCTTCAACCGCTTTTTTACACCCTTGAGGATGCGCATTCAAACAGATATTGCTCCTCAACATCGGTTTCATACTCATTCTTTCTACTCCTTACCATATTAGTCATTTATAATGCATCATTACGCCATGATTGGCAATGCACGGTATACAAATTATTGATTGCCGGGCATCTCTAAAAATCTAACCGGGATTTTAGAGAACTCGATTGCTTAGTTTATCAGTTTTTACCGTTTGCCGATAGTACCTTTTCTCATACTTTTCAATCGTGGTTTTTTTCTTGACTGATAATACGATGTTTTATATAATAAAAGAATGAGTACTAAGTCATTTAAGGGGGGCTGTCACCCTCCAGAGCGGAAAGCAATTTCCGCCGAATCCGAAGTCTTGGCCGTCATGCCGTCTACAAAGATGGTATGGATTCCGGTTACCCAAGGCGGTGCTCCGAATACTCCGTTAGTAAAGGTTGGAGATACGGTTGTACGAGGTCAAAAAATAGCGGAAACGGACAAGTTTATGTCTGCGCCGGTACATGCTTCGATCTCCGGTACCGTAAAGAAAATAGAACCCCATCTCGTTACCGGTAATACGGACGCACTTTGTATTGCAATTCAAGCGGGCGAGGACACTTCCGAGTCTTTTATGGAACCGCTTGATCCCTTCACCTGCACAAAAGAGGACGCCCTTAAACGTATCCGCGAGGCCGGTATAACCGGTATGGGCGGCGCTTCATTCCCTGTACATGTTAAATTGAGTCCTCCTAAGGATGCAAAGATAGACTACATTTTAGGTAATGCCGCAGAATGTGAGCCGTATCTGTGCACCGACGCTGCTACGATGTACCATTCCGCTGAAACGATTATAGACGGAATGGCGATTATCATGCATGTTACCGGTGCCGACAAGGGGATTATTGCACTTGAGGATAACAAAACACACTTGGTTCCTGTGTTCGAAAAAGCGATTGCAAAAATAAAGCAAAATCCTGTCGGCCCGGGCGCTTACGACATTTCCGTTGAATTATGTAAAACAAAATATCCGCAGGGCGGAGAAAAAAATCTGACCTCCGCTGTTGTCGGCAGAGAAATACCCTCCGGTGGGCTTCCGTTTCAGGTCGGCTGTATCGTCCAGAATGTCGGAACAATGAAGGCGATTTCCGATGCGTTCCGTAAGGGAATGCCGTTAATCGACCGTCCGCTTACGATCGGCGGAGGAGCTTGTGAAAATCCGATAAATGCGATAGCGCCTATCGGTACCTGTATCGGCGACCTTATTCCCGAAGTAGTCCGCTTAAAACCCGGTGTTACAAAGATTATTTCCGGCGGCCCGATGATGGGCTTCGCGATGAAGAGCGCGGATTTCCCCGTACAAAAGAATACGTCAGGTGTTCTTTTCTTAACGCGCGAAGAAGTCAATCTTGATGAAGAAAGCCCCTGTATCGGATGCGGAAAATGTGTCACTCATTGTAGTTGCCAATTATCTCCCGTTCTGATGATCCGCGCATTAAAAGCGAATAAGCTTGACGAAGCAGTCCGCTGCGGTCTTATGGACTGCGTTGAATGCGGCATTTGTTCTTATGTGTGTCCGGCGCGTATAAAGCTCGTCCAACGGTTCAAGGTCGGAAAGCAGCTGTTGCGTGAAGCAAAGCAGAAAGAAGCGGCAAAAGCAGCCGCTGCGCAAGGAGGAAAATAGATTATGGCCGAATCAGACAAGAACGAAATTTATCTTTCCCCCGCGCCTCATATCGCGAGCCCCGTTACTACCCAAAAACTGATGATGCACGTACTGATTGCGCTTGCACCGCTTGCGCTGTACGGTATTTATCTGTATGGAGTATCGGCGCTCATCCGCATTATTGTTTCCGTAGGCGTTGCGGTCGGTTCCGAAGCGGCGTTCCGAAAAATTATGGGCAAGGATATCCGCGTAAAGGATTGTTCTGCTGCAGTAACCGGTTTACTGTTGGCGCTTGTTTTACCGCCGCTTATTCCTATTTGGATTGTGGTTGTTTCCGCAATTTTTGCTATTGTCGTAGCAAAAGAGTTTTTCGGCGGACTCGGCGCAAACCCGTTTAACCCCGCACTGGCAGGCCGCGCGTTTGCCTTTGTCAGTTTTTCACGTTTGATGACTTCATGGGTTGCTCCTCATCACGGTTTTGATGCCGTGAGTACGGCTACACCGCTTTCGTACCTTAAAATGTCGGAAGGCGGAGTTTCCACCGCAGCTGCAATCGCAGAGAAAATGGGGTTGTCTTCTTCAAGCGATGTATATCTTAAACTCTTTTTAGGAGATCACGGCGGCTGTATCGGTGAGTCGAGCGCTGTGCTCATCCTCATCGGTTTTGTCTACTTGCTGGTAACCCGCGTTATTGAATGGCAAATTCCCGTTTCCATGATAGTAACGGCTGTAGCGGTAACCGCACTTGCCGGTATCGATCCGCTGCTCACGCTGTTAAGCGGCGGTTTGTTGTTCGGCGCCGTCTTTATGGCTACCGATTATGCAACCTCTCCTGTAACCTTTAAAGGACAGATTATTTTCGGTGCGGGCTGCGGCTTACTTACCGCCTTGATGCGGCTCTTTGCCGGAATGCCGGAAGGCGTTATGTACAGTATTTTGATTATGAATTCTGTTGTTACGTTCTTAAATAAACTGATTCAGAAAAAATACGGATATGTAAAGCCCGTTAAGCCTGCCAAGGAGGGTGCAAAATGAAACAGATGATAAAATTATCCGTTACGTTGGCTCTCTATACTGTTGTGGCCTGCCTTGCGCTTGCGGCGGTTAACATGTTGACATCTCCCCGCATTCTTGCGGCAAAAGAGGCAAAAACAAAACTGGCGCTTCAAGCGATTTTCCCCGATGCGGATTCTTTCCGTCCCATCACCGAAGGAATGCCGAAATCGGTTGATAAGGTATCGTTCGGCGATGCCTTTCTTGCACTGAACGGAGATAAACCCGCAGGAGTTATCGTAACGGTGAGCGGCCATACGTATGATCAGGCAACCATTCTTACCGGTATTGATATGGAAGGAAAACTGAGGATGATTCAGTTTTTAGTATTAACCGATTCACCCGGTATCGGAACAAAAGCGAAGGATGAACCGTTCATCGGACAGTTCCGTAATAAGCCTATCTCCGACGCCTTTGCGCTGGGAAGCGATGTTCAGGCGATTGCCGGTGCGACGATTACCTCTACCGCTGTTACCCGCATGGTAAAAATTGCCGTCGATGCCGCTTCTTCATATATGAACAGCCAAGGTATCGGCAGCTCAGGCAGCGGAAATTAAGAGGAGAACGGCTATGAAAGAGTATGTACGCATTTTTACGAACGGGTTGGTAAAAGAAAACCCCCTCATTATGCTGATGATCGGGCTTTGTTCTGCACTTGCTATTACAACCTCGGTTGCGAACGGCATCGGAATGGGGCTTGCAATGACTTTTGTTATTGTATTGAGCGAAATGATTATCAGTATGTTCCGGAAATTTATTCCGAATGATATCCGTATTCCTATTTTTATTATTGTTATCGCATCGTTTACTACCATTGTAGACCTTTTGATGCAGGCCTTTTTACCGGAGCTTTCCGAATCGATGGGTATTTTTATTAAACTCATCGTTGTAAACTGTATTATCATGGGACGCGTCGAATCCTTTGCCTCGAAAGAGTCTCCATTAAAAGCGATGGCTGATGCCTTAGGTATGGGTTTGGGCTTTACATGGGTGCTGGTGGTTATGTCTGCCATCCGCGAACTGTTGGGAAGCGGTACCGTACTCGGTGTGCACCTTCTGCCGGACGATTACCTTATTAAGTTCTTTGCAAACTCTCCTGGAGGATTCTTTGTATTCGGGTTACTGATCGCTTTAACGTATTTGATACAAGATCAGCGGAAGCAGCGGAAAATACGGAAGGCAGCTGCGGTAAAAGAAGCAGCGTTGAAAGAAGCAGCCGCACTGAGGGAAGCTGAGCTGGCGAAAGAAGCTGCGCTCAAGGCGGAGACCGCACAAAAAGAAGCCGCATTAAAAGCTGAAACGGAAAAACAAGCTGCCACTGCCAATATCGAGCCTGCAGCTAAAAACGAATCTGCGGTTGCTGCACCTGCAAAGGAGGGGAACTGAGAATGGAACTGTTTAAGATTTTTCTTGCTGCGGTATTTGTTAAGAATATCGTCTTTATCCGCTTCCTTGCGTTGTGTTCGTTTATCGGTATGACTTCCGATGTTAAGAAATCCACCGGTATGGGATGGGCGGTTCTCTTTGTTACGGTTATCGCAACAGCGGCAACCTATCCTCTCTATAAATTGGTTCTTGCTCCTTATGATCTCGGTTTCTTGCAGACATTGCTCTTTATCTTGGTTATTGCGAGCTTGGTTCAATTGGTAGAGTTCTACTTAAAGAAGTCCGCACCTGCGTTATATTCGGCGATGGGTGTGTATTTGCCGCTGATCACCACGAACTGCGCTATTTTAGCGGTTACGCTCGATGTTATCGCTGCCGACTATACCTTTATCCAATCGATGGTGTATTCAATCGGCGTTGCGCTCAGCTATCTGTTGGCAATGGTATTGTTTGCCGGTTTACGTGAACGCATCGATATTGCCCCGATACCTAAGTACCTCAAGGGTACTCCCATCCTGTTTATCGCTGCAGCGCTGTTGTCGTTGGCATTCGGCGGTTTTGCCGGCATGATTTAAAGGAGTGGAAAGAGTATGCAAATAATCATTTTAACGCTTATTGTTTCGCTGGTATTGTCCGTAGCAATAGGCTTTTTACTAGGATTTTTTAAAAAGCTGTTTTATGTTGCCCCTGATGAAACGGTGGCAAAAATCCGTGAAGTGCTTCCGGGCGCTAACTGCGGCGCCTGCGGTTTCCCGGGCTGCGACGGTTTTGCGGCTGCGGTTGCAAGCGGTAATGCACCGGTAAACGGCTGTTCCGTCGGTGCGGGTCCCGTTGCGGCAAAGGTTGGCGCTATTATGGGTGTTTCCGCATCGGCCGATGCAAAGGTTGCGGTGCTGCTGTGCCAAGGTTCGCACGACGTGTGCAAAGAAAAGGCCGATTATGTCGGTGTTAAGACGTGCCGCGCCGCAAAGATTTCGGTAAACGGATTGCGGGAATGCGATTGGGGCTGTATCGGACTTGGCGACTGCGAAATGGCGTGTCCTTTCGATGCCATTCACGTTGAAGCGGATGGTATTCCGCACGTCGATTATGAAAAATGTACCGGCTGTGCAGTCTGTGTCGCGGCCTGTCCTCAGCACATATTGACGACCGTATCTACTTCCCGGAAAGGTTCCATTGCGCTTTGTTCATGCAGAAACCCGAGAAAAGCCGTTATTATGAAAAACTGTAAACGCGGCTGTATCAAGTGTATGAAGTGCGAAAAGAACTGTCCGACAGGTGCGATAAAGGTTATCAACGGAATCCCCGAAGTTAATTACGACCTGTGCGATTCCTGCGGTATCTGTATCAAAGGCTGCCCGACAAAGGTTCTTGCCTTAGTGGAAGATAAAGTTGCAGTGCAGTCGCCGTGCAGCGCGTGCGAAGCGTGTTAATTTGTGCGCAATATATTAAATTACGGCTTACCGACATGTTTAGCGAATGCTCGGTAATATCGAGCAGGATTAGCAAATATGCCGGATAAGAAAATGCGGAGCGGGGTTGTCTGTATTATCGGACGCCCCTCCGCCGGAAAGTCAACATTTCTAAATAGTGTTTGCGGCGAAACGGTATCGATTGTTTCCGCGCTGCCGCAGACCACGCGCAGTTCCGTCCGCGGTATCCTTACCGCGGAGCAGGGGCAGATTATCTTTATCGATACCCCCGGCTACCATATCAGTGAAAAAAAAATAAACCGTCGTATGCAGCTTATTGCGGAAAACCGTCTGCAAGAGGCGGAGGCGATTTTGTATTTTATCGATGCGGCGCGTCCCTTCGGTGAAGAAGAATTGGCGATCTGTGCATTGCTGAAAAATAAACAAGACCGCTTGATCGCGGGTATTAATAAAACCGACAGTCCCGCCGCGCGTCCGGGGCAAACTCGCCTGAATGTGATGCAGGCCTTACCCGATTTACCACAAGAACGGATTTTCGAGCTGTCCGCGCAGGAAAAAACGGGACTAGAGCCCGTGCTTGCTGCGTTGTTTTCTCTTCTGCCGGAAGGCGAACTTTTGTATCCCGAAGACTTTTATACCGACCAGCCGGTAGATTTCCGTATTGCCGAAATTATCCGCGGGCAGGCAATCAGCCGCCTCTACGAAGAAATCCCCCATGCGCTGTATGTTGATATTCAGGATATGGAGATGAAAAAAAACGGCAAGGAGCTTTTTGTCCGTGCTTTTCTGTGCGTAGAGCGGGAAAGCCAAAAGGCTATGGTTATCGGTAAAGGCGCAGCGATGATTAAAGCAATCAGGGTAGAATCCCAAAAAGAATTACGCAAAATTTTCCCGTACCGAGTACAGCTTGATTTACAGGTGCGCGTTGATAAAAATTGGCGCCAAAAAGACAGGGTGCTGCAGTCTGTCTTTCTCGACTAGGGAAAGCATGACAAACGCATTAGGTGCTCTTTCCGTAAGCTTTTTGAAAATAGACGATGCAGATACGAGGCGCGAGCACAAATTAATCGCAGGCGTATCTTTGATACGTTGAGAATTAATTTGTGCGCAGCAACGAAGTAGATGCACCGTATATTTTCAAAAAGGACTTCGCAGCTTTTTTAGTATCAGCACCAGCAACAGCATAAAAACCGAAATAAGCGCGGTAAAACCGCCGGGGGCGACGTTTAAATAGTACGAACAGACAAGACCGAGCATAATGTCCGCGATACCGAAACAGATTGAAAAAAACACCGTCCGCTTAAAGCCTACGTGTAGCTGGAGCGCTGCTGCAACCGGCAGGGCAATCATCGAGCTGAGTACGAGAATGCCCACTATCTTGATGGAAACGGCAATTGTTGCCGCTACTAAAATCGAAAAAATATAATTGATTGTCTTTACACGGATGCCGATGACATACGCGATGTCTTCATCAAGCGTTATATACAGCAGCTTATGATACAGCACAGCCAATACGGCAACGGCAAAAAAGCTCAATACAATCACGGTGATAACATCGGAGGTTGAAACCGTTAAGATACTTCCGAACAAATAGGCTTCGGCATTGGTGCGTATCAACCCCGAACTCATCAAAGTTATGGCAATACCGACACTGAGCGAAAGGACGATGGAAAGGATGAGATCGCTGTATTCTTTAAAATAGTTTCGCAGCGCTTCGATGAGTGCACCTGCCGCAGAGGTAAAGGTAAAGGCTCCGATGATGGGATTGACACCGGTAACCAGTCCGAGCGTAATTCCCGTTAGAGAAGCATGTGCAAGGGTGTCTCCGATAAGTGAGTACCGCCGTAAAACAAGGAAAATACCGATTAACGGGCAGAGAATGCCGATAAAGAACGACACAATAAAGGCGTTCTGCATAAAAGCATATTTCAACATAGCGGCTATACTATCAGATTTTATGGATAAGGGCTATCAGGGGGATTAAGGAGCCGGATACACAACCGAAGCTGCGTATTCTCAGCTCCTTAACGGTTCATTTTTAACTATTATAGTCCGGTATGGCGGAGTGTTCCCCGTTTTTCGAGTTCTTCCAGCGTAAGCTGCGGATAGCGTACTTTTGCAAGGAAGATCATTGCAGCGATGATGTACGGCTTAAAGCTTGCCTGCTTGTAGAGCGGCACGCGGTAGCGGTCGAATACTGAACCGGCAACTTCACCTTCTTTGCAGCTGACGCCGGTAATATCTGCCGGTAAGCAGTGCAGATAGAGTGCTTTACCGTCTTTGGTCAGCTTCATCATATCTTCGGTGCATTCCCAATCCTTGTGGTGGCCGTTCTGAGCGAGCAGCTCTTTTTCGAGCGCTTTGATACCGTCAAAGTCGCCTGCACCGTAGAGGTTCGTCCGTTTTTCCATTGCGGTAAAGGGCGCCCAGCTCTTGGGATACACGATGTCTGCATCCTTAAAGGCTTCCTTCATGCTGTTGGTCTTGGTAAAGGAACCGCCCGATGCCTTTGCCTGTTTTCTCGCGACTTCTTCAACCTCAGGCATTACTTCATATCCTTCCGGATGTGCAAGTACAACGTCCATGCCCAAGCGGGAGAACAGACCGATTGCGCCCTGCGGAACGGAAAGCGGCTTACCGTAAGAGGGTGAATATGCCCATGTCATCGCGATTTTCTTACCCTTGAGGTTTTCCAACCCGCCGAACTCGTGGATGATATGGAGAGTATCCGCCATAATCTGAGTGGGGTGATCGATATCGCACTGCAAGTTAACGAGGGTCGGGCGCTGTTCGAGTACGCCGTCCTTATTGCCTTCGGCAACCGCATCCATAAAGGTGTGCATGTAGGTATTACCCTTACCGATGTACATATCGTCGCGGATACCGATAACGTCTGCCATGAACGAAACCATATTAGCGGTTTCGCGGACGGTTTCTCCGTGGGCAATTTGAGACTTGCCTTCGTCCAAATCCTGTACTTCCAAACCGAGAAGGTTACAGGCTGATGCAAAGCTGAACCGTGTGCGGGTTGAGTTGTCGCGGAACAGCGAAATGCCGAGACCGCTTTCAAAAATCTTTGTAGAAATGTTGGATTCCCGCAAGGTGCGCAGCGCATCGGCTACCGTCCATGTTGCAAGAATTTCATCGAAGGTCTTTTCCCATGTAAGGAAAAAGTCATTGTTGTACATCTTCTTAAAGCTCAAGCTATTGAGCTTTGTAATGTACGGATCCATAATCAAGGCCATAATTACTCCTCTATGATATGGGTATCCCTAAAACTCGAAGTTCCAGAGACTCCTTTTATAACTTTTCAACGTATATGGACGGCAGTGCGGCATATACGGCTGCGCAGGTTACCAAGTCCTGTTTCCACGTAATTTCGTTCGGGGCATGAGCCTGTGCTTCCGCGCCCGGGCCGAAACCGATGCAGGGAACTTTATTCCGTCCCATGATGGAAACGCCGTTTGTAGAGAATGTCCACTTGTCAACGAGCGGGCGTGCTTCGCGCATAGCAATCTGATCTTTCGGGCCGATACGCTTATCGCCGTATAAATTGTTATACGATTCGATCATCGAACGCGCAACAACATGTTCTTTCGGCAATACCCACGTGGGGAAGAAGCATTCGATCGGGTATTGTTCTCCCGTCCATGACGGCCGGTCGTAGTTGTACATCGAGACTGTTACATCTTTTCCGTATTTTTTGACGGCGGGAAGCTGGCGGATTTCTTCCAAGCATGATTCCCATGTTTCTCCGGCCGTCATACGGCGGTCGAGCGAAACGGAGCAGGAGTCCGCAACGGCGCAGCGGCTCGGGCTGGTATAGAAAATTTCGGAAACGGTAACGGTTCCGCGGCCGAGGAAGTTTGCTTCTTCCCATTCCTTGTTGTATTTTTTATCGAGCATTTTGACGAGACCTTTGATTTTGGTGCCGTCTGCAGCGTCGTTTTCGTTTAACTGGCGAACTTCCTGCAGGATGTCGGCCATCTTGTAGATGGCGTTATCGCCGCGCTCCGGTGCGGAACCGTGGCAAGAAACGCCTTTAACATCCACACGGATTTCCATGCGTCCGCGGTGCCCGCGATAAATACCGCCGTCGGTCGGTTCGGTTGAAACGACAAAGTCGGGTTTGCAGAGTTTTTCGTACCCGGGGACTTTGATGTCTTTTTTCAGGATATACTCCCAACACATACCGTCGCAGTCTTCTTCCTGTACGGAGCCGACTACCATAGCGGTGTATTTATCGTTGAGGAGACCTAAGTCCTTCATAATCTTACAAGCATACATTGAAGAAACAACACCGCCCGTCTGATCGGAAACTCCGCGTCCGCCGATGAATATATCGTCTTCAAAACCCTCGTAGGGGTCAAACTTCCAGTTGTCGCGGTTACCGATACCGACCGTGTCGATATGACCGTCAAAACAAACGATGTGCGGGCCGGTGCCCATCCATCCCATTACGTTACCGAGCGGATCGATCCATGTTTTGTTAAATCCGAGCTCATCCATTTTCTTTTGGATGCGCTTTGCTTTTTCCCCTTCCTGACTGCTTTCGCTCGGAAGGCGGATGATTTCGCGCAGAAAGGCGGTCATATCGGCCTTATATCCTTCTGCTGCAGTTTTAATTTTGTTAAAATCCAAACTCATGCTTCCTCCTCTATCGTTTTTTCAAGCGTATCGCTTGATACGATACTGATATGAAACCCGGCTCCCGCAACAATGTATCTATAGAAGGAACCTTAGGTTAATTTAATTATAGAAGCGAAAAATTCTTCTGTCAAGCACAATCTTCTAAAAATTTTTTAGTCATACTAATTTTTTTTTAGCTTTGTGAAGAAGTCAGCTGTTAGGACGTTTTTGGCAATCTTAGGGAGGGTTAAACGCGCAGAAGGGTAGTATCTCTTGTGCCGGCAATAGCCGATAGTCAATGGTTTGAGTGTCACAGGAGTAAGATATATAATGACAACTCATTTTGATTATGATATTCTAAGAACAATATTTAAAATGTAATATACTATAATTAAGAAAACCAAAGGATCGGTTATAAATGACAAACACAGGTATAAGTCAACGGGCTGCCTTGCAAGCTCAGATTTGGAGCATCGCCAATGAGGTACGCGGCGCTGTGGACGGATGGGATTTTAAGCAATTCGTCTTAGGAACACTCTTTTATCGCTTTATCAGCGAAAATTTTACCGCCTTTATTGAAAACGGTGATGAAAATGTCCACTATGCCGAGCTATCTGACGATGTAATTACGCCTGAAATAAAAGACGATGCCATCAAAACAAAGGGATATTTTATCTATCCCAGTCAACTTTTTGTCAACATCGCCAAGACTGCCGCTACCAATGAGCAGTTAAACACGGATTTAGCGGATATTTTTGAGGCGATAGAGCGGTCAGCTCAAGGGTATGCCTCCGAGCATACTATTAAGGGACTGTTTACCGACTTCGATACGAAAAGCCGTCGCTTAGGCAGCACCGTGGGAGAAAAATGTAGGCGTTTAGCATCTGTTATTAAAGGAGTGGAACGCCTGAACTTCGGGAGTTTTGAGCATAATGAAATTGATCTTTTCGGCGATGCCTACGAATTTCTCATTTCCAACTATGCTGCCAATGCCGGTAAATCCGGCGGAGAGTTTTTTACTCCTCAAAATGTTTCAAAATTGATTGCGCAATTAGCACTGTTGGGACAAACATCCGTCAATAAAATTTACGATCCGGCGTGCGGTTCAGGCTCTCTCCTGCTGCAAGCTAAAAAGCAATTTGATGCTCATTTAATAGAAGATGGCTTTTTCGGGCAGGAAATCAATCATACGACGTACAACCTTGCGCGTATGAACATGTTTTTGCACAATATCAATTACGATAAGTTTAATATATCGCTGGGAGACACGCTCATCAATCCGATGTACGGAAATGAAAAGCCTTTCGATGCAATCGTTTCCAATCCGCCTTACTCGGTAAATTGGGTAGGCAGTGATGATCCTACGCTTATCAATGATGACCGTTTTGCTCCTGCCGGCGTGTTGGCTCCCAAGTCAAAAGCCGACTTTGCATTTGTATTACATTCTCTCAGCTATCTTTCAGCTAAGGGACGCGCGGCTATCGTATGCTTTCCCGGCATTTTCTACCGCGGTGGAGCTGAGCAGAAAATACGGCAGTATCTCGTAGATCATAACTTTGTAGAAACAGTGATAGCGCTGCCACCTAATCTGTTTTACGGTACGGGTATCCCCGTCAACATCCTCGTACTTTCCAAGCACAAGCCGGATACAAAGACACAGTTCATAGATGCGAGCGGAGAGGCATTCTTTAAAAAAGAAACGAATAACAATGTGATCACTGATGAGCATATTGCAAAGATTGTCAGCCTCTTTGAGAAAAAAGAGGATGTCTCCTATACCGCCGTATCGGTTGAAAACAACACAATAGCGGAAAACGATTACAACCTTTCCGTCAGTTCATACTTGGAAGCAGAGGATAAACGCGAGGTTATTGATATTGTCAAACTCAATGCCGAAGTAGCAGAAACAGTCAAACGAATAGACACACTGCGGGCAGATATAGACAAAATAATAGCGGAGTTGGAAAGGTAGGTGAATATGGAAGGACAAAAAGGAGAAATCATACTTTATCAGCGTGAAGATGGTGCTGTACAAATAGATGTAAGAGTGGAAGATGAGACGGTGTGGCTAACACAAGAACAGATGGCTGCATTGTTTGGAAAGGGACGCAGTACTATAACAGAGCATATTTCTCATATTTTTGAAGAAGGCGAGTTGGATGAAAATGTGGTCTGTCGGAATTTCCGACAAACCACTCAACATGGAGCCATAGAAGAACGGGAGATGCGAATGGCGGATTTTGTAAGAGAACTGGACAACATACTGAGAACTACAGGGCGCAATGTGCTGGACAATGCAGGACAAATTTCACACGAACAAGCAAAGAAAAAAGCAATCGCAGAATATAAAAAATACAAAGCCAAGACTTTGAGCAATGTGGAAAAAGATTATTTAAACTCCATCACTATGTTGGAGCAAACAGCAAAAAAGGCAAATAGGAAGAAACAATGACGCACGAACCGAAATTATTCCCATATATAACCCGCCTCCTGCAAGGAGCTTCCGTGGAATGGAAACCGCTGGGGGAAGTTACCGAATATGAGCAGCCTACCGCGTATTTGGTAAAATCAACAAATTACAAGGATGCATATCCTACCCCTGTACTGACTGCAGGAAAGACATTTATTCTTGGGTATACCGATGAAACAGATGGTATCTATCAGGCTTCCTTGCATCCCGTTATTATTTTTGATGACTTTACCACTGCACATAAGTGGGTAGATTTTGATTTTAAGGCAAAATCATCGGCGATGAAAATGATCATATCAAAAGATGAATCACAAGTGTTATTACGGTATATTTATCATTGGTTGAATACCTTACCAAGCGAACTTGCAGAAGGAGATCACAAACGGCAATGGATAAGTAATTTCTCCAATAAAAAGATACCTCTCCCCCCGCTCCCTGTTCAGGAAGAAATTGTTCGTATTTTGGACAAGTTTACTACGCTGGAGGCGGAGCTGGAGGCGGAGCTGGAGGCGGAGCTGGAGGCGCGTAAAAAACAGTATGAGTATTACCGGGAGCAATTACTGTCATTTCCAAAACATGAGGTAACGGCATAATTATGGGAAAATCATTAGATAAAATAGCCGAAGAGTTAAAAAAGGGTAGCAAAAAAGTGCAGCTAATCTATGCCTTTAACGGTGTAGGTAAAACCCGATTGTCTCGTGTTTTCAAAGAGATGATTGCACCCAAACAAGAAGATGATGCAGTAGCAGTAGCAGTAGCAGAAGAAGAAGAAGAAACGAAGGCAACAAAGGTTATTTACTACAATGCTTTTACCGAAGATTTATTTTATTGGGATAATGATTTGGACGAAGATGTAAATAGAAAGTTGACGATACGACCTAATGATTTTACACATTGGATTCTTGAAGAAGAAGGACAGGGCAATAATATCATAGATCTTTTTCAGCATTATACAAGCGATAAATTAACCCCACGCTTTAGTGAGGATTATAGCGAGATAAGTTTTTCTATTGAGAGAGGGAATGAACAACGTATTGAAAACATAAAAATTTCGAGAGGTGAGGAAAGTTGCTTTATTTGGTGTGTATTTTACAGCCTGCTAAAAGAGGTTGTAGAAGTTCTGAGCATACCAGAACCCGAAAATCGCTCTACAAGTCAGTTTAATAGCTTAGAGTATATATTTATTGACGACCCGGTAAGTTCTTTGGATGAGAACCACTTAATAGAATTGGCAGCAAATATAGCTGAACTGATTAAAAACAGCACATCAGGATTAAAGTTTATTATAACAACCCATAATCCATTATTCTATAATGTGATTTATAATGAGCTTAACTTGAAAGAGGGCTATATGCTGGAAAGAAACGAAGACGGGACATTTGAACTTAAAGAGAAGAAGGGTGATTCCAATCAGAGCTTTTCCTATCATCTCTTTTTGAAGCAGACACTGGAAGAAGCTATAGAAGCAGGCAACATTCAAAAATATCACTTTACACTCCTTCGTAATCTCTATGAGAAAACTGCAAATTTCTTGGGCTATCCCCAATGGTCCGCCCTGTTACCGGATGATAAGCAGACCTATTATAATCGAATCATACAATTCAGCAGTCACTCTACATTATCGAATGAAGCTGTGGCAGAACCGACACCTGCCGAAAAACAGACTGTGAAATTCTTATTATCCCATCTTATTAAAAATAGATATTGGGAAAAGGAGATACCGCAATGACACAATACGGCACAATAGCAGAATTACCGAACTTTATCGTCCTTGATACATATACCAAAGATTCAATGGTGAGCGAACCCTCTGTAGGCTATCAGCCGGAAGCTGCTTTGGAACGGGAGCTGATCCAAGATTTACGCAACCAAGGCTACGAGTATCTTCCCAATATTACTACTCCCGATGCACTTCTTGCTCATACAAGGAAGCAGTTACAAGAGTTCAATAATACCGTTTTTGCCGATGCCGAATGGCAGCGGTTTCTGGATGAATATTTAGATAAACTGAGTGATACGATCATAGATAAAACACGGAAGATACACGATAATTATATCTATGACTTTGTGTTTGACGATGGGCATATCCAAAACATTTATCTGGTCGACAAACAGAATATCGCCCGCAATAAAGTGCAGGTGATCAATCAGTTTGAACAAACGGGTACACAAGCAAATCGATATGATGTAACTATTTTAGTGAATGGGCTGCCGCTAGTACAGATAGAACTGAAAAAACGGGGAGTTGCAATCCGCGAGGCATTTAATCAGGTGCACCGTTACAGTAAGGAAAGTTTTAATAGCGAAAGTTCCTTATATAAATACCTGCAAATGTTTATTATTTCCAACGGAACAGATACCCGCTATTTTGCCAATACGGTAAAGAGAGATAAAAACAGTTTTGATTTTACGATGAATTGGGCAAAATCTGACAATACGCTGATTAAAGACCTTAAAGATTTTACAGCGACCTTCTTTCAGAAAAATACACTGCTGCAAGTATTGCTCACCTATTCCGTGTTTGATACCAGCAATACCTTGCTCATTATGCGCCCGTATCAAATTGCTGCAACGGAACGTATCTTATGGAAAATAAAAAGTTCGTTTCAAGCAAAGAAATGGAGTACACCGGATGGCGGCGGCTATATTTGGCATACGACAGGTTCCGGTAAAACGCTTACGAGCTTTAAGACAGCCCGCCTTGCTACACAGCTTGAGTTTATCGATAAAGTATTTTTCGTTGTTGACCGGAAAGACTTGGACTATCAAACAATGAAGGAGTACCAGCGCTTTTCGCCGGATAGCGTAAACGGTTCGGAAAGCACCGCCGGGTTAAAACGGAATATTGAAAAAGACGATAATAAAATTATTGTAACGACTATCCAAAAACTGAACAATCTGATGAAAAGCGAAGGTGATTTACCCATTTACCAACAACAGGTTGTCTTTATCTTTGACGAATGCCACCGCTCTCAATTTGGTGAAGCGCAGGGTAACTTACAGGAAAAATTTAAGAAATATTATCAATTCGGATTTACCGGAACGCCCATTTTTTCGGAGAATGCATTAGATGAATCAAAGACTACGGAAAAGGTATTCGGTTGCCAGCTTCATGCGTATACCATCACCGATGCCATCCGAGATGAAAAAGTATTAAAATTCAAGGTTGACTATAACGATGTACGCCCCACGTTCAAAGCCTTGGAAACAGAGCAGGACGAAGCAAAAATCAGTGCTGCAGAAGAAAAGAAACTCTTGCTCCATCCCGACCGGATAAAAGAAATTGCTCAATATATCTTACGGAATTTTAGTATAAAGACTCATCGAATGCAGGGAAGCAGGATGGGCTTTAATGCCATGTTTGCAGTCAGCAGTGTTGAAGCTGCCAAACGCTATTATGAACAACTGAATCTCCTCCAGCAAGAAAGTGAAAAGCCGTTAAAAATAGCAACCATATTTTCTTATGCAGCGAACGAAGAACAGAATGCCGTTGGGGATATTCTTGAAGAAACGTTTGAAGTGTCTGCAATGGACTCCAGCGCCAAGGAGTTTTTGGCAAAAGCCATTCGCGACTATAATGAAATGTTTCAGACCAATTTCGGTGTAGACAGTAAGGAGTTTCAAAACTACTACCGCGATTTAGCAAAAAGAGTGAAGAGCAAAGAGATCGACCTTTTGATTGTGGTTGGAATGTTCCTTACCGGTTTTGATGCGCAAACGCTGAACACACTTTTTGTAGACAAGAACTTACGCTATCATGGTTTGATACAGGCATTCTCCCGTACCAATCGTATCTATGACGCAACCAAAACATTCGGCAATATCGTTACGTTTAGAGATTTGGAGCAAGCTACAATAAAGGCAATTACTCGCTTTGCTACTAAGGAGAATACGACGAATGTGGTGCTTGAAAAAAGTTACAAAGAATATATCGAAGGCTTCACCGATAGTGTAACCGGTGAAGTACGAAGGGGCTACGCTGCGGTTGTTCAGGAATTGAAAACACACTTTCCTCACCCTGATGCAATAACCACCGAAGCCGCCAAAAAAGCCTTTGTAAAGCTCTTCGGCGAATATCTGCGTATCGAAAATATCTTGCGCAATTATGATGAATTTACGCAGCTGAAAGCCCTGCAGTCCATTGATACAAAAGATAGCGCCGCTGTCAGTGCATTTAAAGACCGGTACTTTCTAACCGATGAAGCGTTTGCAGAAATACAAAAAATAGAAGTGCTGCCGGAACGGACTGTACAAGATTATTGCTCAACATATAATGACATCAGGGTCTGGTTCAGTTGCGCACGGACGGGCGCTGCCCCCGAAAATACAAAAATCGATTGGGATGATGTGGTTTTTGAAGTTGATTTGCTGAAATCGCAAGAGATTGACCTTGACTATATTCTAGCTCTTATTTTTGAACATAATAAGAAAACAAACGATAAAACAAAATTAGTAGATGATGTCCGCCGAATAATCAGATCCAGCATTGGAAACAGAGCCAAAGAAAGTTTAATTGTCGATTTTATCAACGAAACGGATTTTGAGCCGATTGAAGATAGGGCGGAAGTTATTCAGGCTTTCTTTATGTATGCTCAACAAAAGCAAAGGGAAGAAGCTGCTGCACTGATTGCCGCAGAAAAACTGAATGAAGAAGCTGCAAAACGGTACATACAAACTTCATTAAAACGCGAATATGCCAGCGAAAACGGCACGGATCTTAATACAGTATTACCTAAACTCAGCCCGCTCAATCCTGAGTATTTAACAAAAAAGCAAAAGGTCTTTCAAAAAATGGTTGCTTTTGTTGAAAAATTCAAAGGAGTTGGCGGAACAATTTGATGACGTGTTTGGAAAAGCAGAAACGGGTTATATAAATCGATATGCAGCAAGGAGGGAACTATGGGCGCTGACGGGATCGAACCGCCGACATTTTGGGTGTAAACCAAACGCTCGTACCAGCTGAGCTAAGCGCCCTAATAACAGAAGAGACTATATATAAACCTGATAAAAATGTCAACCCCTGGTACGATAGCGACATCGAAACTGTTACCACGAGCCGGAAGAACCGCCGCCGCCAAAGCGTCCACCGCCTCCGCTAAAACCGCCGCCAAAGCCCCCGCTGCCGAACCCTCCGCCGCGTCCCGAATAACCGCCTCTTCGTCCTGCCGAAAGGAATAGCAACGGCCAGAATAAACCGCCGGGCATAAAACGGGAACCGAGCAGAAAGATAATAATCAGGAAAATGACGAGCGGCAGCGGAATAGAATCGTCATCCTGCCGGTCGGCTTCTTTTACAGCCTCGCTTATGAGGCTTTCGTCTTGAAGTGCAAGCCCAGCAAGGTTTTTTACCCCTAAAAGAACACCTTTTCCGTATTCCTGTTGTTTAAAGTAAGGTGCGATGATTGAACGGATAATCCTGCTGCTTTGTGCATCGGTGATGCGATCTTCGAGGCCGTAGCCCACTTCGATACGCAGCTTGCGGTCTTGAGCGGCAATTATTAAGATAACGCCGCTGTCCTTGCCTTTTTGTCCGATCTGCCATTTTTCCGCAACGCGGATGGAATAATCTTCAAGACTTTCGCCTTCCAACGAAGGAATGGTCAGCACCGCTATCTGTAAATCGCTTTGGCGGTCAAGACTATATAAATACGCATTTAATTCCTGCGTTTCGCTTGCTGTAAATATATGTGCATAATCGTTGACCGGACCGTTCAGGGGCGGAACGTCAAGCGCAAACAGAAAGGCGCTTTGCACACAAAGATAGGCAATAATGATAAACCGGAAAGGATGTTTTGAAAATTTCATAGCGTCCCCTTTAGTTTTATGATGCGGTGGAGAAAAGGCGTGTAAGACATCGTTTGATCATAGAGAATGGGAAGCCTTTCCGTTGAAGTGCGCTATAGAGTTTTTGGTCGGTATAGCCTTTACGGATAAGACTGCGCGCTGCTCCTTCGCATACTTCTGCTTCGTCAATCTCTGCAAAAAAATCATTGAGCGCTTGCTTTGCCGTGTCTGCAGCGATTCCGCGTTTACGCAGTTCCGAAAAGAGACGCGCATGCCCCTCTTTTTTTGAAAGGCTCCTCGTATGTAAATATGCACCGGCAAAGCGGGAATCGTCAAGCGTACCTTCGTCACGTAAATAATCCAATGCAGGCTGATATTCGTTTTTTATATAGCCTTTTTTTTGCAATTTGACTGTTAGTTGATAAGAAGAATGTTCGGCACGATTAAGATAGGCGGCAGCTTGTTTTTCAGCTAAGAAACGCCGGCCTGCTTGATAGAGATGTTCTGTTTGGGATTCTGTAAGGGTGAGCGGAAGGTTATCTATCGCAAGCGGTTCATCAAAGTAACAAAACCGGCTTACGATAGAAACATCCCCGGAGAGTACCAGTTTGACAGTATCCGAGGATGTATACTCCACCGCAATAAGGGTAGGATTAACGCTTGCTGAACTGGAAGCGTCGGCGAGCACCGCGTTGGCCATACTTTTTGCGTTCAACCATTCTGGAATCGCGAGTTAATAAGCCATTCGCTTTAAGTGAGCTGTGGTTAGAGGCATCTACCTGTGCAAGCGCACGGGCAATACCGTGTGAACAAGCGCCTGCCTGTCCGTTTAGACCGCCGCCGTATACGGTAATGATGATATCATAGCGGGTATCGCTGCCGGTAACAAACAAAGGCCGTTTTGCCATTTGAACCTGCTCGGGAGTGGCAAAGTAGTCGTCCATATTCTTATTGTTGACGGTTACCGAACCTTTCCCTTCGCGGATATAAACCCGTGCTACCGAGGTCTTTCTTCGTCCTGTTCCTATTCCGATATTTTTCACAACCATTTCTCCTAAAATTATAACGCTACCGCAACAGGATTTTGTGCCGCATGCGGATGTTCGCTACCTGCATAAATTTTCACATTTTTAAGCAGTTTACGCCCGAGCGGGCCTTTGGGCAGCATACCTTTTACCGCAATATACAGCGGTTCGGTCGGCTTTTTCCCGATAAGGGTATTAAAATTGACGGACTTAAGTCCTCCGGGAAAACCTGTGTGATGGTGATACATCTTATCCTTGTCTTTATTCCCCGTAACGGCAACCTTATCGGCGTTAATAACGATAATATAATCGCCCGATTCCTGATGGGGTGCATAGAGAGCCTTGTGCTTTCCTCGAGCCATTGCAGCAACTTTTGCAGCAACCCGTCCGAGCGGCTTTCCTGCAGCGTCGATAACATACCAGCTCCGCGGTATTTCACGCTCTTTATAAAAAATTGTCTTCATCTTTTGTGTACCTTATATATTTTTATTGCAGATAATGTGGGTAAAACACTATATCAAAAAAGCGGCTATGCAGTCAACCCGCAGAACTTTATTCGTTTTTATTTTCTCCAACTTTCATCGCTGCTTCTTCTTTTCTCGCATCCTGCTTGTCTTTGATATCCGCAATACCGATGAACACAGCAATTAATCCGACAAAGGCTGTGAAAATCGGTAAGCCGCCGCGCAAAAAGAGTAGAATATCTTTTCCCCAGCCGAGTCCGAAACCGGCAGTCTCCGGCGGAAGCGCTGCAAAGACTGTAAAGAGAATCATTGCTGCCCCAATAATAAGCGCAATCATACCAACCTCCTATTAAAGAATGACCCGTACACGATTCGAACGTGCGACCTGTTGCTTAGGAGGCAACCGCTCTATCCACCTGAGCTAACGGATCAAAAGATTATGCTGCCTATATCGGCATATCAGCTATGCTTCTTAAACAGCCTGTATCTTAGTGAGTATAAAAAAAAAACGGCCTTTTACAAGCCCTCGTGTTGTTCCTTTTTAAAGTATAAGAAACCTCTCAAAATCTAAGCGATTTTTTAGAGATGCTTTATCGGTCTTTTCTCCGAAAATTGACATTTCAGGCGAATCGCTGTACATTGATACAATGATTGCAGATAAAATAATTAAAGCCGTTTTCGGTTCACAGCACGAACGGGACATTAAAGCATTGCTGCCCGTTCTTCATCAGATAAATGAAAAAGAATCATGGGCGCTTGCTCTTGCCCCGGAAGATTTTAAGCAAAAAACAGCCGAGTTTAAGGAGCGGTTTGCAAAAGGCGAATCGCTCGATGCCTTTATCCCGGAAGCCTTTGCGCTTGCACGGGAGGCGGCGCGGCGTATTTTGCATGAGCGTATGTACGATGTGCAGCTCTTAGGTTCGCTGGTACTCCATTCGGGGCGCATCGTAGAAATGAAGACCGGTGAAGGTAAGACCCTGATGAGCATCGCAGCGTCATACCTCAACAGCCTTTCAGGGAAGGGTGTCCATATCGTAACCGTCAACGACTACCTTGCAGAACGCGACGCCGATTGGATGCGTCCCGTCTACACATACCTCGGTGTCAGTGTTGGGGCAATCTTGTCAAACATGGACAACGCCGCGCGGAAAGCCGCCTACAATGCGGACATCACCTACGGTACCAATAACGAGTTCGGTTTTGACTATCTGCGCGACAATATGCAGCTTACAATGGAAGAAAAAGTGCAGCGCGGCTTTTCGTTCGCGGTTGTGGACGAAATAGACTCCATCCTTATCGACGAGGCGCGTACCCCGCTCATCATTTCCGGTTCCGCCGAGGACGACACCAAGCGGTATTTCGATGTCGATAAGCTCGTCGATCAGCTTGAAGAAGTCAAAAAGAATCCCGAAACGGGCGAATATCCCAACGAGCTTGAAGGCGAAGAGATTGTCGGCGACTACACGATTGACGAAAAGAGCCGCCGCGTGTCCTTTACCGACTCCGGTATGTTGCACATTCAGGACATTCTGCAAAAACAGGGCTTGATCAACGGAAGCCTCTTTGAAGAAGAAAACTTTGAATACATCCACTACTTTACGCAGGCGGTGCGCGCGCACATCCTCTATCACATCGATGTCGATTATGTCGTAAAAGAGGGGCAGGTGCAGATTGTCGATGAGTTCACCGGCCGTATCCTCGAAGGACGCCGCTATTCGGACGGTTTGCATCAGGCTATCGAAGCGAAGGAGCATATCCGCATTGCCCAGCGCAACCGCACGATGGCGACTATCACTTTTCAGAACTTCTTCCGTATGTACGACAAGCTGTCCGGTATGACCGGTACGGCAGATACCGAAGCGGTTGAATTCAACAAGATTTATTCGCTTGATGTTGTGGTTATCCCGACCAACCTGCCGGTAATCCGCAAGGACGAACACGATGTGGTCTACCTGAACGAAGCGGAAAAATGGGAGGCGCTCTGTAACGAAATTGCCGAAGCGCATAAACGCGGACAGCCGGTACTGGTCGGTACGGTGTCTATCGAAAAGTCCGAAAAGCTTTCGGCGCTGCTCACCCGGAAAGGGGTTCGGCACGAGGTATTGAACGCCAAAAACCACGCACGGGAAGCGCTCATCATCGCGGAAGCGGGCGCGAAAGGCTCGGTTACGATTGCAACCAATATGGCAGGACGCGGTACCGACATTAAGCTCGGCGGCAGCCCCGAATTTAGGGCACGCAGGCGGGCAGGAACCGAAGCCGAGCCGGAAGTGTATCAAAAAATATACGAAGAAGAATACAAGAAGTGGCAGGAAGACTACAAGGAAGTCAAATCGCTCGGCGGATTGTATGTTATCGGTACCGAACGGCATGAAAGCCGCCGTATCGACAATCAGCTGCGCGGTCGTTCCGGACGGCAGGGCGATCCGGGGCGTTCAAAATTCTTCCTCTCCCTCGATGATGATTTGATGCGTCTGTTCGGCGGCGAAAACCTCAAGCGGGTGATGGCAAAGGTCGGTATGGAACCCGGCGAGCCGATTGAGCATCCGTGGCTCAACAAGAGTATCGAAAAGGCGCAAACCAAGGTTGAAGAGCGCAACTTCGATATCCGTAAGCACCTCCTTGAATACGACGATGTGCTGAACGAACAGCGCGGCTTTATCTATGAACAGCGCGATAAGATTTTGCAGGACGAGAATCTTGTTGAGCGCATTTATGCCACGGTAGAAGAATACCTTGATGATGCATTCGAGCAGTTCAAGCACGGTTCCCGCAAGGAAAAACCGGAAGAGCTCAAGGAACTGCAAGCAAATCTCAAGGCAAAGTTCGGCTACATCTTCAGTGATGAGGACACAAAGCTGGCTCAAACTGGTGATACCGCCGCACTGCAGCAGAAAATCTACACCGCGCTCAAAGCAAATATCGAAGAAAAAATGGCGCTCGCCGGCAATGAAAACCTCAATATGTTTATCCGCTATCAGTATTTACAGGCGATAGACCGTAAATGGCTCGATCACTTGGAAAATCTGGAAGCCCTGCGCGAAGCTGTCTACCTCCGCTCTTACGGTCAGAAAAACCCGCTCACGGAATACAAGCTTGAAGGTTTCGACATCTTCTACGCGATGCTCGACGAAATCCGCTTCTCCATTGCCTCCTTACTGGTATTGGTACGGATCAGTACCGACGAACCCGCTTCGCGTACACCCAACCGCCGCATTCCGCAAGGCTCCGCGCACCACAGCTCCATGGGTTCCTTCCATCAGAGCAGCTCCCCGATGAGTTCCAGCAGCAAGCCGGAAAACGTCCAAGTAGTACGCACCGCGCCTAAAGTCGGCAGAAACGATCCGTGCCCCTGCGGCTCCGGCAAAAAATACAAGCACTGCTGCGGAAGGTAAAACGGCATAACGCCGAATCTGTATGATATGACCGGGACACTCTTTGGGGTGTTCCCGTTGCAATTTTGTCCCTCTCCTGATTATTTTGAGGCAGCTTTTCCGGCACACCTGCAAAGCCGCCTTTTTGCTCTTTGTGTTCATAAATTATTCATAAATACATGCGATTCTATTCAGTAACAAGTTTGATATTTCCTCGAACTTGTTATCAGATACTGTACAGAGATGTGCAGTGCCCTATAGAAGGCAGTCCGCGGTCTTGGCGTCAGTGCCCTATCGACAGGATGTGATTTGTCTTAGCTTGTTTAGTGAGGATAGGCCTAATCTGCCTGTTGATGCTGTGTTCCGGTGGGCATTTATAGTAGAAAGATGTCATTGGTTTAATCCGCGATAGTTTAGATTGCAAATGGGGTGTTCGTATGATATTATGAGGAAGGGTCGAAAAGGTGTTATGTGGACGGGTTACTGGCCTGCTTTTTTAGAAGGAAAAATGAAGAAAGTATTTTTTATAACATCTTCAATTTTATTATTTCTTTTTCTTGTATATAGATTTTTCTTTGTCGGATTAATGTATGATGCATATGAAAATAGTAATGCAGAATATGAAGATTCAAATGTCTATATAGATTCATCTTTTTTTCCAAGTTATGATTATGAAGGCTATAATATTTTTTTTGTTCATTATCGTAGACGATATTATTTTCAATTTAAAATACAAAGCAAATCTGGGAAAATTATAAAAGCTGAAATTCTTAATAATGAATTAATAAAAAATGGAAATTCTTCTTCTTTTATGGATTCAAGTAGTTGGACTCGAAATGGACGAGAAATGGTATTTATGGATATAACAGAAATATACCATTCAGTAATTACTTCAAAATACGACAGAAAAGATGAATACCTTGAATATTTCAAAGAATATAAGACTGTAAACTTCAAACATGAAGAATATCCAGAAACAGAAGATTATTGTATTTATTTCGAAATTCCGATTACTTACAAAAAAGATAATACAGTGGAAATTAATTTGGAAATTAATCTTATATTTGAAGATGGTCATGAAGAAATTGTACGCCAACATTTCGGAGGAAAGAAAGATAGATATATAAATTTTCTTTAATTTTTTAGAAATAAGGTTTATAGAAAAAAGGAATATTTTAGAAAGCAAGTCGAGCTTGCTTTCTAAAATGAAATTGAACTTTAGGGGTTACGAGTACGCGGCTTAGGAAAAATATCATAATAGAAGGGTACGCTGTCAAAAACAGTACAGAATATTTCTTAATGAAAAAAGGAATTAAGAAATCTAATTCTGTAAAAGCAGTAATTTTTCCATAACACGGCTTCAACCTGACATTTGTTTTGTCACGAAAGTTGTTTGAGTGGCGCTGCTGACGAAGCACCCTTTTTATGCAACTTTCTCGCCAACTTTGCCGCTACTATACGCATCGGCAAAGCCACAAACGCAGGTTAAGCGTTAGTTATGGCGACAGGCCACTGGCCTGCTTTTTTAGAAGGAAAAATGAAAAGAACGGTTTCACTATTATTTATATGTATATATCTATTTAATTGCTATGCAATAAATTTTGCAATAACTTCTAAAAGTTATCCACATTGGTTTTTTCAACAGTATAATTTTTGTCATGAAGAAAATACCGGTTCTAAAAATCATAACAATATTGTGCTTTGGACTCATACCGTACAAACATGGCCATTTGGTATTTTGTATGATGTTTTCAGTTTTTTAGTAGATAAGAATATATCATGGGAAAAAATGATGATTTATAGTTTTTCCTATCAGTCAGAGAATGGAGAAGTTTTTATCATTAAAAATAAAATAATAAACAATCATGGATATATGTTTAATGAAATTAAAAAATATTGGTTGGTTAAAGAAATGAAAAATGAAAAAAACTTCATAGGAAAAATTGTATATAGTTTTGATGATGGCGAACTTATTACAGAATATACTGAAATAATAGTTTGGTAATAAAGGATATAATTTCAGGCTTGGACGAAGAAGCGGTTTTATGCCGCTTAGGAACAGTATAATATACAGTATAATATATAGAAGCATACGCTTCAAAAAATATAATTCTGTAAAAGAAATATTTTTGCCATAACACCCGCTTCAACCTGACATTGCGGACGAGCCGCAAATGCAGGTTAAGCGGTAGTTAGGCGGACACGCATTGGCGTGCAAGAAAGGGAAAAAATGGAAAAAATAATTGATTTTTATGAAAAAAGAATAAAAATTATTCTAGGTATAATTCTTGGGGTTTGCATATTAAATTGTATTATTTGCATCTGTAAAGATATAAAAGTTTCAGAAGCTTTATTAGGTTTTGGAATAAGCATTGTTTTTTTCTTTATAGCATGGGCAATAGTTTTTATCGTATTAGGTTTCCAGAAAATAAACCCGTTTTGTCCAAAATCTATTTTTAAGTTTTTTTGTTACTTCTTTATAATAGTAAGCACAATTGGTATTATCTTTGGAATAATAAATGATACAATTATTTGTTTACTAAAAGATAAAAACGATATGTTTCCTTTTGCATATTCTACATGTCCATTAGGTTTTGTTTACGGAAACATTTTTCTATATAGAAAAACTTTTGGTAAAGATAAAGAAATTGAAGTAAAAACAAATATCGAAATTACAGATAAAACTAAAAAGAAAAAAATTATAAAATGTGTTGTAATATTTTGAATTGGTTTTATCGGCGCTATAATTGTATGCACCTCTATTTTTTCATTATTTAAAAACTCTGAGCCATATAAGTATTCATTAGAACTTATTGAAAATAATCAGGATGCTATGGAATATCTTGGAGAAGAATATAAACTTCCAATTATAATTAGTGGTTCTATGAGTATGAATGGAAATGGAACGGGACAAGCATCTCTTTCGTACAAAATAAAAGGGAAAAATGGTATTTCAAGAGTGTATATCGATGCTGAAAAGGAAAATGGAATTTGGAAATATAACAAAGTAATTTTTTATAAAGAGAAAGGAAAAGCAGATTCAATAGATTTACTTTTAAATAAAGAATAACGCCTAACACCGTTTTCAAAGCCGACAAACGGACAAGCCGTTTGCGGTTTAAAACAATGTTAGATTGGCCTGTCTGTCGGCAGGCTCAAAAAAAGTAGTTGTTTGAAAACACAAGTAAGAAATCAAAGCTACTTTTTTATGGAGGCATGGAGAATAACAGTCTGTACATTTACTTCGATCTAAAATAAATTTATAGGAGTAATGAATTACATTTTAGATTTAAAAATCTTGATACTGCATGGAACGCCAGAGAAGAGATAAACAAAATAAGTAGTGGCTTGCCTGCAAGTGGAGGTTACGCCTCAGATTCAGTTATGCTTAATTTGAGTGGGATGGGGAAAGATTCTTCAGAGGCGGCAAGAAATGTACAGACAATTATAGATCGTTATGGCGGTGAATCCTGGTAAAGTACAAGAGTTAATGTGATAAAAATATAGAAAGAATATTTAATAAAAGTTATTGACAGCAAGTTCTTAGTTTGTATATAGTATAAGTAAGGAAAGTAAGGAGCTGTTTTATGGAACTTGCAAAAGTAACCTCAAAAGGTCAGATTACCATTCCTCTTACAATAAGAAATTTGCTTGGATTAAAAACTGGGGATAAAGTCTATTTTGAAGAAAGTAGAGGAAAAATTTATATTACAAACGCCTCTCAAATAACTTTGTCAAATGCTCAAGATCAAATGCAAGGAGAAGCAGGAAAAGTAGGCTTTCAAACAGAAGATGATGTTATTGCTTATATTAAAGAATTAAGGAAAGTACGTTGAGAGTTTTCGTAGATACAAATATCATTATTTCTGCGATACTTTTCCCTAGTGGTAAAACTGCTCGAGTTTTTTCCTATTTACTTGAAAAACATACAGTGATAATTTCTTCATACACCAAGGAAGAATGTGAAGAAGTTTTTAAAAGAAAATTTCCATTAAAAAGAGAACTGTTGGATATTTTTTTTGATGGAATTAGTTTTGAGGAATTTAATAGTCCGAATAAAATTGATGGAAAGCAATATCCGAAAATTCGTGACATAAAAGATTTACCGGTTCTTGCATCTGCAATTTTATCTGATTCGGATATTTTGATTACTGGAGACAAGGATTTTGAAGATGTAAAAATTGATAAACCATTAATTTTTACACCGACAGAATACTTTGACATGATTGAAGAAATAATCTAACACCCGCTTCAACGCTGACATTGCCTTTGCGGCAATGCAGGTTAAGCAGATGTTAGATGGATGCTTTCGGCGCACAAGATAAAAGGAGAATTTAATCTTGTTTGAGAAAATCAACGAATAAAAGTCCTTCGGACAATCTATTTATGTATAAAACACTTACCTGTTAAGCGCACCCTTGAGTGTCGGATTCAAGGTTTAAAAAACGAAATCTGTTCTAGCGAGTCAGGCTTCTAATCACGGAAATCAGTTTTTGCCGTTTCATAGGTTTTGAGGCCGAAATCAGCAGAAAAATACTAAAAAAGTACTTTGTTTTTTCTAAAAACATCATAGAAATGGTTAGATTGCAATATTATTTTTCAAAAATTGAGTTCCGTGGCTTTTAATTTTACTACAGTGCAAAAATATTCAAAATATGATATAATTCTGATTATGAAGATTTATCTTGATAGCTGTTGTTATAATCGACCATATGATGACCAAAATTATCTATCGATTTCACTTGAAACACAGGCAAAGTTACTTATTTAATTGCTTATAAAAGAAAAACGTCTAGACTTTGCTTCTTCGTTTATTTTGGATTATGAAAATTCTTGCAACCCATATAGTGATAGAAAAATTGCTGTAAAGAATTTTCTGGATGCCAATGTTTCTGATTATATAGGTAGTGAAAAATCGGAAGAAGTCATTACAAAGGCAAAAATAGTGATGGCAGCAGGTGTAAAAATGAAGGATTCTTGCCATATAGTTTGTGCTGAAATGATGAAATGCGACTATCTTTTGAGTACTGATAAACGTACGTTAAAATATAAAAGTGATACTGTAAGATTACTTAATCCGATAGAATTCATAGATTTGTTAAATGGAGGTAATGAAAGTGATGACTAAAATGATTGAACCACCAGCGACAATAGAGCTTCTTTCTCGTGGTATGGAATGTTTGGTGGAATCTTTGGGGATCGTTGATGCAGAATACTTTATTGCTGCTGTAAGAAGAGAACGTTTTGATTATACAAAATGGCAGCGAGATTATTTTGACAAGATAGATTTAAAAACTTTTGTTAATAATGCGAAAACCTATGCTCAAACTATGGGAAAGTAAAATCGTCTAACACCCGCTTCAACGCTGACATTTGTTTTGTCACGAAAGTTGCTTGGGCGGTAATTGTTAGCGCCGTTCAATACGCGAATTAAGCTGACTGCGAAGCTCAAAAGCCTAAAGGCTTTCTCCCTTCTTGCAGCTTATCCGCCGCCCCGTTAGGATGACGCCTTCGGCACAGGAGATAAAATGAAAAAAAATTTTATTTTAATTACATTAATGTTACTGTTGATTTCAAATATCTTTGCAGAAAAAAATATTATTTCTGTATTCAAAGATTCAAAAAATACAATTGATTTAAAAAAATATCTGGAAGACGGATTAAAAGAATTAAATATAGATATTACAAAAGAAATTCCAAAAGAAAATATATCTATAATAAATTATATTTTAAAATTTGCTTATGAAAATAATATTCATAAAATGAGAAATGAAAATGACAATGTAGTTTATACAAAAGAAACTGGTGAAGAAGCAGTTTTCAATAAAAATGGTGATTTAGTTACTAATGATTGGAATCAGGGTTCTTTCAATTATGGAAAATATGAGCAACCAATTAATAAGTTTTTACTTGATATATGGCCATGGTTAGTTTGGGGAAATACGAAAAATGATCCTACAACATTTGATGAAAGATTTTATTATTATTGTATGGATTTAGATCCTGGAATTCAGAAATATATTTTTTTAGAAGATAAATCACTATTAGAAAAAATAGAATATTCGAAACTAAAAGAAGAAGAAAAACTTGTATACCATTTTTTCAACTATTTATTCTTTAATGAAAATTTTAAATATAAATTAGATGAGAGAAATATTAAAAAGTATAAAAAGAGTGCAGAAAATTATTGGAAATATTTATCCCAAATAATGGAACTCAGTGGATATAAATAATAATGCCTAACACCCGCTTCAACCTGACATTTGTTTTGTCACGAAAGTTGCTTGGGCGGTAATTGCTAGCGCAATTCCCTTTTTATGCAACTTTCGCGCCAGCTTTGCTGTCGCTACACGCGACAGCAAAGGCACAAATGCAGGTTAAGCGGATGTTGGATGGACGCTGTGCGTCCCTCCAACGGGGCGGCGGAGCATCCGCCTGTTGTCCGGCGCACAGCGCCGTCCAACACGCGAATTAAGCTGACTGCGAAGCTCAAAAGCCTAAAGGCTTTCTCCCTTCTTGCAGCTTATCCGCCGCCCCGTTAGGTGCACGTCTTCGGCGGGCGAAGAAAATAATATCTGTAATTATTGATAAAGGAATAAATGTAAATGATTATTGAAAAAATTTGTGATTATGTAATTGAAATTATTGATGATAGAGAATATTCAGAAAACTCAACAGATAATATAATAATATACAAAAATATTTATAAAACTGATGATGAACGTATTAGTACAAAACATGGAATAGTAATAAAGGATAAAAATAATCAGATTCTTTCTAGCGCTATAATGCTTGCAAGTGGCGGAGCAACGGGAATTCATGAGAAGTCATATATTATCGAGAAAAATAGAATTCTATTGCTTTGCGTCTCAAATTGGTTGCTTTCATTAACAATACCAACTCTTGAATTAAATTGGAAAAAAGAAATCGACTCAGTAAGTGCTTTTGGAATCTATAAAATGAATGATGATTATATAGTTCATGGAGAACTTGAAATAAGCAGAATTAATATAAATGGCACAATTATTTGGCAAAATTCTGGATCTGATATATTTGTATTGCCGAAAGGAATTAATAATTTCTATATTGAAGATAATAAAATATTTACACAATCTTGGGATGAGAGAAAATATTGTTTTACTTATGAAGGAAAACTCACCTAACACTCGCTTCAACGCTGACATTGCCTTTGCCACAAATGTAGGTTAAGCGGATGTTAGACCGATGCCTTACGGTACGATAAACTGTACCTTTGAAAAATGGTGTGTATTTTTGTAAATTACAGCCTAAAACCCAAATTAATAGCTTAGGCTCTTTGAGTAAACGATGTTTTACCATACTGACTAATTAAGTAAGAAAAATAAACTTTTATCTAAGAATTTTAAAACTTATTAAGGAAATTAACGAAATATAAGTCCTTCGGACGGTCATGGAGAGGCTTTTATTCACAATTAGTAAAATATATGAGAGTCAGGGATTCTGCATTATAACTAACTAAATCATTGTGTGATATGAATGTTTAATCCACTTGACAGTTTATAAGTATTTTAAGATAATTATTTCGTAAAATATTACGAATATTAGAGGTGTGTATGATTGCTATAAAACCTGTTTCGGATTTGCGTAATTATAATGAAGTTTTGCAGGATGTTGCTGATGAATCGCCGGTTTTTCTTACTAGAAATGGCAGGGGATGTTATGCGGTGATTTCTATAAGAGATTACGAAAAATTGACGGCTACGAAAACTCTTTTTTCTGAATTGCAGAAAGGCGAAGAATCTGCTTTGCAAAACGGATGGCTGGACACAACACAAGTCAGAAAAATGGCAGGACTTTAATGTTTGAGATAAAAATTGCTCCGCAAGCGGCAGCAGACTTACTTGAAATTAAAAATTATATAGAAAATGAACTTCAAAATCCCATAGCAGCACATAATACTATTTCAAAAATTATAGAAACTTATGAAAATTTGATGTTCTCTCCAAATGGAGGGATTTCTGTGGAAAAATATGTTTCATTTCCTACCGATTATAAGTTTGTGCTTGCAAATAATTATTCAATATTTTATAGAATTGAAGACGAAGTTATAAGAATTGTAAGGATTTTGTATTCAAAAAGAGATTTTGTTCGTGTTTTGTTCGGTGAGAAGACCAAATAGCGTCTAACACCCGCTTCAACCTGACATTGCCTTTGCGGCAATGCAGGTTAAGCGTTAGTTATGTGTACAGACCACCAAGCACGCAAGTATAATCATAAACAAATTTTACTTTGCAATATTCGTGCCAATTAATTTAAAACACGCGGCAAAGATGTCAAATAAGGAAGAGATGAATTATGTAATGAAAGCGCTGTGGTTTACCGCGTTTACTGCGAACGGTTGCAAAATTAAATTACAGTCGCTTATTGCAACATTAAACGTAAAGAAACTTTCCTCTCAATAATTCGAATTCCGTAAAACCGATTGCCGAACATTCCGGAGCGGCGAGCTGTTTTTTTAATTATCAATGTGTTATTATAGTATCGTACTTCGATATGAAGTTTTAATAATTTTTTATACAACAAGGGGCATATATGAAAATCGGATTTGGAAGCGATCATTCGGGAGTTGCATTAAAACATATTTTAATGGAGCACGTTCGCAATAAAGGATATGAATGCGTCGATTATGGTGCGGCGGATTCAAAGGTTTCGGTAAACTATGCCGAATTCGGCTTAAAGGTTGCAGAAGCGATTAAATCGCACGAAGTTGAAAAGGGCATTATGGTGTGCGGATCGGGTGTCGGCATTTCTCTCGCCGCAAACAAAGTTCCTGGAGTGAGGGCTGCGGCGTGCAGCGAACCGTGTACGGCAAAGCTCGCCGTTGAACACAGCGACATAAACGCAATCGCCATGGGCGTATGTATCGTCGGGCCCGAAGAAGCAAAAATGATTGTCAATGCCTTTCTTGATGCCCGCTTTGAAGGCGGCGTATACACGGAACGGGTCGACACTCTTTCCGCTATAGAAAGAAAATACGGCAAATAAACACTGCGGCGAATCGGCGGCATTTGCGGGCTCTATCGCAATGCGATTTTTTCTATTTCCGCAGCCAAAATTTTTGCCGATGCCGAATTAAAATGAACGCCGTCTACGCTTGTGTTCAAACCTCGTGCTTTTGCGAATATGTCTTTACAGAACGGCAACAGCGTCATTATGACGGCATCTATAAGCCTGAACGTAAAACCGTGTTTCCACGTATAGGTGCGCTTGTCGGGTAGAAGCGTTTCTTTTTGCAGTTTGTATATATCGATAAAAGAATAATTATATTTTTTCGCCAATCGTTTGATAACGGCGTTTCTTTGTACAGTCTTTTCGTGCGGAAAATTTTTTAAGTTAATAAACGGTATTCCGAAAACGATTACGCGTTTGTTTTTTTCGGAGCATAAGTGCAAAAGCCTGTCATATTCGCGTTCAAAGTTATCGTCATTGTCTATGCACCGTTTTATTTTGCAGCGCAGATTCATTGTCAAAAACCAAAATAAAGAAAGGGATTTTAAATACGGCAGCAGAATATCGTTTGTACCGATTCCGAGGATGAATGTACCGCCCCTGTGTCGGGATTTATCGATTATTTTTTTGAGCTGGTCGTAAGCGCCCTTAAGCGTGTCGCCGTTTTTTCCTTTGTTTACGGCATGAATTTTTTTGTTTAAAAAATGGATATACGAATAGCCGACATTACCGAATGTTAAGCTGTCGCCGATACAGATGAGTCTCATTCCACGCTGATTATGGTTCGTTGGAATTCCGGCAAGATATTGATACAACTGAGAGTGCAGAGATCGCATTTCGTCGGGCGCTTTCATCGAGTGCCGGTACATAAATAAATTTCCGAAGCGGCTTTTAAAAATTTGAGTAAAAACGGCTTGCAGAACCGGAGCCGACAGCAGTCTCAAAAGGTGCATTTTCGGAGGCGAAAGTTTTACTCCCGAGCGGTACAGTTTTTGAAAGTTGTTTTTTATTTGCCGCGCCGTATCGTTCATAATGCCCGCTTCTTTCCAAACCGCTTCCGGATTTTCGGCTTTATAATACGCATCGGCAATCGGGACAACCAGAGCCAAGTGACACAACTGCCAGCCGTGCATGTCTTTTACGATTCGGTACGGCACGTTCACCGTCTTAAAAAGAGAGGCGAGTTTTTTCAGCCGCTCCGATGTGTTCCCGCCGATTTCGGCGAATGTCGTAGTCTGAATAAGCGGCGGCGTAAAGTCCGCTTTCAGTACGCCGTCTTCATAGCTGCCGCCCGCTCCCGGGAACGCAGGGATAATGCGTCCCTTACCGCACAGGCGCTCCCAGTCGGCGTAAGGTTCAAGCGTATTGACCATCGTAACGATATTCGGGCTGCCATTCGGCCGGAGTTCTTCGAGCGCCGTATGCACTCGATTTTCTTTTACCGTCAAAAAAATAAAATCATAGATATCATCGTTTTGCAATTTAGCGATAACTTTAATATTTGCTTTATACTGTTTGCCGTTTTTTTCATACAGCAAGCCGCGGGTTTTCAATGTTTCGAGTTTTTTCCCTCTTGCGTACACTGTCGTGTCACAGCCTGCTTCGGCGAACGCGTTGGCATACAAACCACCGATTACGCCTGCACCGTAAATTAAAAGTCTCATTTGTCGATTGCGGTCTCCTCTGAATTGAAAATTATGCCACAAATAGATTTCAGTATAAAAAAGTAAAATATTGATGGAAACTCAACTGCTTTTTCCTTTATGCATTTTATTTAATTCGGCGATATAATTCAAACCAAAAATCTCAATCTCGTCTAATACTTTTCGAAACTGAGTTCCCAATTTGCTCAAAGAGTATTCAACATGAGGCGGGACTTCGGCAAAGACTTTGCGGTCGATTAGTTTATCTTTTTCAAGCTGACGGAGCTGTCTTGTTAAAACCGTTCGAGTTGTTGTAGGCATTAATCTTTCGAGTTCATTAAACCTTTTTGTACCCGTACTCAGATGATATAAAATTATAATCGCCCATTTTCCTTGCAATACTCTTTGAGTAGTAGCGAAGGGACACTTATCATAAATCGACATTATAAGAACCCTCTCAAGTATTATATTTGATACTATGTATTATAAATGTTCGTACTTACAAAATCAAGACTAAAGACTATAATGATACTTAGAGAAGTGAGAAACTTCTAAATATTTACTGGAGGAATGTTATGAAACATGAAGTAATGAAGGTCTTTGATGCTTATCGAGATGCACTGGAAAAGGGCGATTTTGCGGGAGCTTTTGCAACAATGTCCGATACTGTTGTATGGCACATGGGAGGCGAAAGTTCGCTTTCAGGCACGATTATAGGGAAACAAGCATTGGGTGAGCGTCTAGGAGAATTCGCAAAAAGAAGCGGTGGCACATTTAAAGTTATTACAAATTGGGCTGCGAGCAACGAGTGTTTTGTTGCTGCAAGTGTTGTTTCCGTAGCGGAGAGAGGAGCTGATAAGCTCAATGATCCGGGAATTGATCTATTCAAAATAGAAAATGGCAAGATACAAGAAGTATGGACTTTTGCTGAGCAACAATCGGCAGAAGATAAATTTTGGGATAAAGTATAGAATTTTTATGTGTTATAGATTATCATAGGAAAATAAATAAAAGACATCTAACACCCGTTTCAACGCCGACAAATGGGGCAAGCCCGTTTGCAGGTTAAGCGGATGTTAGATGGATGTCCCCGCTGGGGCGAAGGGAGAAAGGATGAAAAAAAGATTATTGGTAGTGATAATGTATTCATTTGTTTTGTTTTCAATAGCTGCTCAATCTACTAAAGATTATACTATTTTTTTAAATATTGTAAAAAAAGAATTAAAAGAAATCCATATACAAAATTATGAAGAACACTTCAATGAACAGTATTTTATTATCAAAGAAAAGAATGATTATTTTGATGTTGATACAGAAGTCGGATTGACAAATTTATATAATATCTGTGTACAAAATGATAAATCACAATGGGAGAGTATTATTAAAGACCATTTTTCTCAAGTCAAAAACGGAAGGGCAGAAGAAAAAGAAATTCTTCCTAAATTAGAAAAAATAGAAACGGGTAAAGAATATCTGAGAATTCGCCTATATCCGATTGATTATAAAAAACAGATTTCAAAATCTTCAATAACAGATTGCTCGATGGATGACTATATCGGTGTTGTTGTTATAGATTTTCCCAGTGCAGTAAAAGCCTTGTCAAATGAATATGTAAAAAAATGGTCAATCAGTGAAAAAGAAATCTTAAAAAATTGCAAAAGAAAATACACTTAAAAACAATACTGAAAAATTTGAAGTATATAAAATATCAGATACTTTTTCGGTCTCTATAATGCTTTCCAATACAAATATTTTTATTACTTCTTCTATTTATGATTTAAATAAAAAATATAAGGATCTTTCCGAATATGGTGCCTTTGTAGCTATTCCAAACAGATATAGAATAATTCTAAAAAATATAAATAAAGAAACTTTGAATAATGATATTATACAACTGATTGGATTAGTAAATTATATGTATCAACAAGGTCCGGGAAGCATTACCGATGCAATATATTGGTTTGATGGTAAACAATTCTACAAAGTTATCCATAATACTTCAAAAGGAATGATAAAACTTCCTGATAAATTAGTGCAAAAATTGAAATAAAACCACATAGCACCATTTTCAAAGCCGACAACGGGACAAGCCTATTGCGGTTTAAAACAATGTTGTGGCGATAGGTTGCTGGTTTACCGTAGAGGAAAAATGAAAAGTTTAAGTAGAATTATATTATTTTCTGTTCTATTATTTTTGTTTATCTCATGTAAAAAAAGTGAAGATAAAGATTTTACTGCTGTAGCAATGGATATAGAAAATTCTGCAAGAGAAGAATTGCTAACCTTTGAAGAAGTAAGAGAAAGATTAGATTTAAAAAATCCTGAAGTGAAAGAATATTTTAAACCATTTTATGAATCTCTAAAAATATTAGATGTGGAAAATCCTACTGTTGAAGATCAGATAAAATTATTTTATGAAACAATAAAAGTATTGGAAGAGGAATACTATTTTAATATATTTGATTTTGATTATAAACCAAGCGATGAATTAACAGAAATATTTCATAAAATATTTTTAGAAGATGAAATTTGGCAGAATATCATTTCGAATTTATATACAAAAGCATCTCAGCAACCGGATAGATTCCTTAATACAAGTAAAAGCATAAAGATAAAAGATATCTCAATAGTTTCAATCACTGATAAGGAATGCACTTGTATCGTAAAAGCAGAGGCTTCACATTGGTTTTATGCAGACCATGGTATGGAGCTTACAAAAAAGGTGTATTTCAAATATTATGATGATATTTGTATAAGTGAAGAAGAATTGGAAAAATTCGGCCAAAAAGCTTTACAGGAATATAAGAAGATTGGAGAAGGAAAATTCGCGGGAAACACTATAAAGACAGAAGAAAATCATATATTCCATTTAGTAAAAAAGAAGGAGTATATAAAATAAAAGATTTTGTTTTTAATATTACCTCATTTACAGAAGGCTGAAATATTATGTATAAGAAGAATATTTTAGCTATACCTCAAGGTGATATGATAAATTATATTCATGATGGGTGTCTTTCAGAATTTGAAGAATACATTTTAATAAAGGTAAATAATGGGAAGATAATTGAACAAGGGAAATATAATTTAGAAAATTATAAAAATAAAAAATACCAAGCATTCGAAAGATTTTATGGTTCTGCTAAGTGTAACGAATCTTTGAAGAAAAATGGAATACAAGATGTATTTAGGACCGAGCCTTTTTGATATAACTCAAAAATATATAAAAGAATTACGGGATAATAATTACGAGGGCTACAATACTGATACGTACGAACTATTTGTAAAAATCATATTAAAGAAATTGACAAAACACTTGCTTCAATCTAACATTGTAGATAGATCGTGAATGCAGGTTGAGTAAATGTTATGCGTATACCCCACTGGGACGCTTGGAGAAAATAAATGAGAATAAAAATTCTAAAAAAAATAATTTACTCTTTACTTTTATTAAATTTATTTATAGATATTGCATGTGCTGAACCAAGGAAAGAAACTAAAAATATTTTACTGGTTTATTTATTTCAAAAGGGGTATGGAGAAAAAGCAACATATTCAATTTATAATGGAGAGCGGTTGTTAATTGACTTAGACTGTTTAAAGAAACGCAATATTTTAGGAATAAGATTTGACAGGGAAAATAAGGATACAGTTTTATTTGCTGAAAAAAATGATAATTTATATCGTGTAATAAGGCTTAATTATATTAACAATAAAGAAGCTGTTTTATTTGATTTTGAATGGGAAATATATCACTTATGTACTTTTACTGAAAATACTATATTCTGGTGTGAACGGTGTGAGAAAAACAGGGAACCTCATATTCTATATGAATATGATTCTCGAACAAAACGAATAAAAAAACTGTATGAAATTGAAGATATTCTCAAAAAATTCGAAGAACGATATGAGCCCCGATTTATTACAAGCGTTCAAGCTGATGATGATACTGTTTATTTTTATATGGACGGAGGATTTGTCGGTGATTCGGGAAATTTTGTAATTGACCGCTCAACAGGAAGTATCCGAAAAAATGAAATTGATATCGGCTGGTCTTATCCTCATAGTCGTCATAAAAATAAAATAATACGGCAGGGTGCATCTGTTACACAAACAGAGAATATGAAATCTTTTAGAAGCGATAGCAAAAGCTGTGTTATAACGGATTTAAATACATTTGAAGATATTCAATGTACATTTAAGCAAAGATACGAGCGAGTGGCCGGACCTTTAGTGCTGCTATCTGATGATTATTTTCTGGCACCGTTTTGTATCAGTCCTTTTAGGGATTCTTTGCGTAACGGACTGTTTGGTCATAATTGGACTGTTTGTTATACAGTATTTGATATTAAGAAAAACAAACCTGTATTTAACGGAATCAGAACAGAAACCGATATAATGCACCTTGTTGATGCAAAAATCATTGATGAGAACTAGAAGAGGATAAACACATTAAATGTTTTTTAGCCGAGTCAGGATTGATTAAAAAAGAAACAGATCTTTATGATGAGGTAAGTCTACAATGGGTCTTGACGTTCATCAGTTAAAATATTAACCTAGAAAAGGTACTTCTAGAAATATAAAACGTCCTTTTTAAGAAAAAAAGAAAGTGAATATAATATTTCACGAAAAGATATTTTTCGCCTAAGACAGTTTTTAAAATCAACGGGTAGACAAGCTGCCTATAGTTTAAAACAGTGTTCTACATAACAGCACACTGCGCTTGATTGAGAAAAAACGGCTTTTTCGCTTGAGTAAAGGAAATTTTGGTAATTTTAAAATGTTGAAAAAAAGAAATGCACTATTCTTGCTTTGTATATTTGCATTTATATCATGGGGAATATGGTTGTTAGAAGTAAATCCATTTTTAACTAATACATGGGATTGGATTAGGTTTAAAAAAATAACATTTATTCTTACACCTTTATTGTTTATTGTATGGGGTTATATGTCTCAAGTAATTACAAAAATATTTTCTATGATTTTTAATTTACTTATATTTTTATATTCTTTTAATTATATTATTTTTAATTATGGCTGCACATATAGCAGGTCCTGCCGGTATTGTATTTTTAATTTCCCCTTTTTATTTTTTGCTTTATAAACCAATTGTATTAATTTTAATATCGTTTTTTACTTTTGTATTTAATTTAATAATTATAGAATTAAATCATCTTAAAATTAAAAAGAAAGAATTTTTAATAATAATTTATACTTCTTTCTTTATTATTCCGATTGTGATGTTTTTTATAAGTTGTTTATTTAAAATATTCAATGCAAATGAATATATAACTGGTTTTTTTGGATATAACAATATGGATACTATTTTATGGTTTAAAACGGGTATAGTTATTCCATTATCATTTATCTATGAAGGATGTCTGTTGTTGGTTTTTAAGAAATGAAAATACAATTATAAATATACCAAAGTTAGTTGATAAAAAAGAAGTAGCGAAATCAAAATTTGAGGAATGTGTTTTCGCTGATGAATTTCCCATGCATTAATAAAAATATTAAAAATGACATCGAGCTTTCTGGTTTAGGTAGAAGAAGCTGTTTGATAAAAGAAAACCGAATATAATATTTCAATAAGAAATATTTTGTCCAACACTGTTTTCAAAGTCGGAAAAGCGGTCAAGCTGCGTTACGGTTTAAAACGTTGGTTATATGGACTGCCTTCTGGGGGGGGCAGTAATTCTGAGGGGGATATGAAAAATAAAAGAATATGTATTTTGTGTATCTTACTATTTTTATTGCAAAATATCTTTGCTCATGATGAACGAGAGATGGATATTTTCATTTTACTAGAAAATAATTCTAATAGTATTCTACTGTATAAAGGATGGATTCCGAAATCCCATGATGAGTCAGCGATTTTAAATAAAGATCTCTATAATGCTTTAATATCGATGGATAGAAAAATTAAAAAGTCAAAACCTATTTCTATAAATAACGTTGAAAAAGCTTGTATTATAGATGGTGAATATAAAGTTGAGTATCTACTGACAGGAAAGAAATATGAAATTCAAAATAATTATTGGATGTATGAGTCTCAGTCTGGAAAGTTCTATAGATGTGATATTTTAAATGAATTGAGAATCATATATGATTGTTATAATTATTCTGATTTTTATAGTAAATATTATTTACAGGACACATTAAATATTGCTGATTGTAAAAATATAAATTTTATAAAATGGCTTTTTACTCATGAAACGGATATTCAAATTAAAGATAAACCTATTGAGGTTATTGAAAAACAATATTCAAATGGAATTCCAATTAGGATTCAACAATTACCTTGTTACTATACAATAAAAATTTCAAATGAAGAATATAATCAATATAAAAAAGCTTGTAAGAAAAGGTCTGATTGGAAAATATTTAAAAATGGTGAAATATCATTTTGTCTTATAACAAAGTTTGATTTATGTTGTGTTATAAAAGAAAATGAGCTGATTTTTGGATTTGGAAATATGGATATTATCCATCCATAAAATGAAATAATACATAACATCGTTTTCAAAGTAAAAGGTGAGGGAGTGATAAAAATATTGATTCATGATACACTTTAAAAAAATAAGAAGATTTGATAATGTTGATATATAGAGGGTTATATAGTATATTGTAATAAACATATACGAAATAAGCACACTTCATGTTCAAGAACTATTACTGTTAGCGCTAACTATATATGCCATCATCACCGCGTTTATTCGTGGGGGTGTTAAAAAGCAGTCCGGTTGTCTTGAATAGAGAAGGAGAAGACGTTGAAAAAATTTGAAGAACGGTTAACGCATCTTGAAGAAATCAGCGAAAAAATCAAGAGTGCCGATCTTCCGTTGGAAGAAGCTCTTGCGGCTTTTGAAGAAGGAATCAAGCTTGCTAAAACCTTGGAAAAAGACATTGATAAAATAGAAAGTAAGGTGCAGATATTGATGAATCAGCCGGTGCAATCGCAGGATAAACCTGAGCTGGAGCTATTTTCAGCTGATGACATATAGCGATGGATACCTCGTCTCAATCACCTGAAATATCTCAAGTTTCTTTTCATACTGATACGGCTGTCGATTCCACCGCTGTGTACAAGCCGATAAAAGCGCTTGATGCGGAAACGGCACGGAAAATTGCGGCCGGCGAGGTTATTGATCGTCCTGCAGCCGTTATCCGCGAGCTTTTAGATAATGCAATCGATGCAGGCGCTTCAAAGGTGCAAGTGGAAATCTCAGGCGGCGGTATCGACCGCATTCGGGTGACGGATAACGGTTGCGGTATGAGCCGCGAAGACCTCGCAATCTGCACGGACACTCACACGACGAGTAAGATTTCTACAGCGGAAGATTTACTCTCCCTGCACAGTCTCGGTTTCCGCGGCGAAGCTCTTTCTTCTATTAAAGCGGTCAGCGATCTTGAAATTACCTCAACGAGGAGCGGACCCGCCGCATGGAAATTGCAGCTAGGGAAGATACTTCCGGCTCGTCTAAATGCCGGTACTGTGGTGCAGGTAGAAAACCTCTTTGAAAACTTTCCTGCCCGCAAGCAGTTTTTAAAGCGGGCGGCTGCCGAGACTGCGCTGTGTAGAATAATCTTTCTCGACAAAGCTCTGCCGCATTACCGTACCGAAATGCGCTTTATCACGGATGGCGAGCTTCGCTTTCTGCTTCCTCCTACAGAGTCGCTGCGGGAACGTTGCCTCGCCGCTTTTTCGTTTAAAGAACCCGAAGCGCTCTTTTTTGAAATTGAAGGAAGCGGTGAGCATTTCTCGTTCCGTATTGTGCTCGGCAGCCCGGATGTTGTCCGAAGCGATAAACGCGCTATCATGGTATTTGTCAACGGTAGAAGGATTACCGAGTTTGGACTTACGCAGGCAATCGAGTACGGCAGCGAAGGCTATTTCCCCAACGGCGGACATCCCGTTGCGTTTTTATTTTTAACGGTAGAGCCTTCCCGTGTGGACTTTAACATTCACCCCGCAAAAAAAGAAGCACGCTTTCAGGATTACGGCGCTATCCACCACGCCGTCAGCAGCGCCGTCGGCTCCTTTTACCGGCAGCATACCGTTGCAAGTCTCTTAAAAGAAAAGTATGACCCCAGCCTTACCCGCCCTCTGGATTTTCAGCACGGTTCCCCGGCAGGAGCATACCCACAGTCATCGCACTCCGGCACGGCAGCCGGTCAGTATGGAGACGGTAAAAGCGGTAACTCAGCCGTCGGTACAGCAGCCGATGAGTATGACCGATATGGAAAGGAGTACGGAAACGATACCGGTGTACTGCCTGACGGATACAACTACGAGGTGTCCGGCACTCAAGCGGAGTACGGTTCTGCACAAAGCGGATATGGCAGCGCATTCCGCCAAATAGCGGCGACAGCAGCAGTTCCTTATTCAGTAGGGGAACGCATTATTCCACCGCCTGCGGCTACGGGTACGGCAGCGTATCTACAGCCGCCGCCGGATCTTCCTCCGGCTGATTTTAAGCTGCTCGGACAGGTCGCCGGTACCTTTATCGCAGTAGAAAAAAACGAGGCGCTGTATTTAATTGACCAACATGCTGCCCACGAGCGGATTATCTTTGAGCAGCTGCGGCATAATATCGGCGGCGTACAGGAGCTGTTAATCCCCTACCGCATTATCACCTCATCGGAAGAAGACGATGCGTTTATCAAAACACATCAGGAGCTACTCTGTAAGGCGGGCTTTGCCCTCTCCGATGAAGGTGCAGGCGTATGGCAGGTAACCGCCGTACCGGCACGGTGGACAGGCACGGAGCGCGATCTTATCCGCGACATCACCGGCGTCCGTAAAAATGCCGGAGACATTCTCTATCAGATTTTAGCCTCAGCCGCCTGCCGTGCTGCCTGCAAGGATCATGCCATCCTCGACCCCGTAACCCAGCAGCACATTGCGGCGCAAGCCTTTGAACTTCCCGAACCCATCTGTCCGCACGGCCGCCCAATCTGGATTGTGCTTACCCGCGAAGAACTCTTTAAACGAGTTAAGCGAACGTAGAGTAGAAATCCTCGCCGGCATTGACCTTTCTTGTATTTTTCGCTAAAAAATTTTACAGGCTGATTAAATTTTAAGGAAATCTCTAAAACTAAGGTTATGAAGAAGTCCCGATTCTTTTTCTATATTACGATTAAAGGAAGCATTATGAGCGAAGCAATTTTTTTAGGCCGCGGCGAAACTGCGGTTGAACTTTTACCGATGAGGGCGAATAGACACGGACTTATTACGGGGGCTACCGGTACCGGAAAGACCGTTACGCTCAAAGTAATTGCGGAAGCATTCAGCGATTTAGGCGTGCCGGTGTTTTTACCGGATGTGAAAGGCGACCTGTGCGGTTTTGCCGAAAAAGGCGAATCGAGCGTTAAACTGCAAGAGCGGCTCAGTCTCTTACATATTTCAAACTTTGAATTTAAAAGTTATCCCGTACGGATATGGAGTATCTTGCAAGAAACGGGACACCCCATACGCACTACGATTTCCGAAATGGGACCGCTGTTGCTTTCTCGCCTTTTAGACCTTAACGAAGTGCAAACCGGCGTATTGAATATCGCATTCCGTGTCGCGGATGAGGACGGGCTATTGCTTTTGGATTTAAAGGATCTGAAAGCGATGCTCCATTATATTAGTGAAAATAAGCAGGATTTAAAATTAAAATACGGTAATATCTCCGACACCTCGGTAGGAGCAATTCAGCGGAATCTTTTAACGCTCGAAAATGAAGGAGCGGATAATTTTTTCGGAGAACCGGCTTTAGACATCAATGATTTTTTTAAGCAAACATCCGAGGGACGCGGATATATCAATATATTAAATGCCGTCAAACTGTACCAAAAGCCCATGCTGTATTCAACCTTTTTGCTATGGTTCTTATCCGAGCTTTACGAAAACCTCCCGGAAATCGGCGATGCAGAAAAACCGAAAATCGTCTTTTTCTTTGATGAAGCTCACTTGTTGTTTGATAACGGTTCAAAGATATTGCTTCAAAAGATTGAACAAATTATGCGTTTAATCCGGTCGAAGGGCGTTGCGGTTTTTTTCGTTACTCAAAATCCCGCCGATATTCCCGAAGACATCCTTGGTCAGCTGGGAAATAAGATTCAACATGCGTTGAGGGCGTTTACCCCTAAGGACGCAAAAGCCATACGCCTTGCAGCCGAGACCTTCCGCGTCAATCCTGCGTTCGACACCGCTCAAGTTATCACGCAGCTTAAAACCGGCGAAGCCCTCGTTTCCGTTTTGCAGCAGGACGGCAGCCCTTCTATAACGCAGCGGACAATGATTGTTCCTCCTCACAGTAAAATGGGCGTAATCGACAGTGCTAAAATCACAGCGCTGGTCGAAGAGTCTCCTCTTTTATATAAATACAAGGATCCGGTCGATCGGGAATCCGCTTACGAGATTCTTACCAAACAGTTTAGCGAACAAGCCGAAGCCGCGACACGTCAAGCCGAAGAAAAGCAACTTGCAAAAGAAAACGCAGCAAAGGCAAAAGAAGAAGCGGCGCTTATACGAGCCGAAAACGCCAAAGCAAGGGCAGAAGCGGCAAAGTTAAGGCTGGAAGAAGCTGCAAAACGAAAAAATCAAAGCACCACAGACCGGTTGGGGAGAATTTTGGTTGATAGCATCACCCGCTCAGTCGGACGGGAAATTACCCGCGGTGTTTTCGGCTCCGTTAAAAAAATGCTCCGCAGTTGAGCAGTGATACAGGGACGGGCAAATATATCAAGCTGTTAAGAAACCGTCTGAGGTGTTTGCCCCGATAGTTCATCTTCTTTAAAAAGCCATATCAGTGCATCATCGATTGCTTTTGTGAGGACGAGTACATGAATATTTTGTTTTTCTTTTTGCGCATGTTTTTTCCAGTACTGCAATGAATGTTTTTTTAATTTCCGTTTTTCTTCTTCGATCCTTTTATCTGCCTCGTCTTTGTGCACATCAATGTAATGATATAATCCGCATGCCATAAAATAAACGCCGAGTAATCGAACAAACGGTTCTTGTTCGGTTTCCAGCAGGTGTGAGAATTTCTCTGCTGCCTCGCGGTAGCGTTTTAGCATCTGTGCCGAGAATGCCTCATAGAACGATATCCACGGGGAGGTTTTATGAGGCCGTTCGGCAATACGAGTCATAAAATCGGCAAGTCCTTGATAATCGTTTGAAAGCAGTTTGGCTGCCGCAAAACGGGAAGCAAAAGTTCTAATATATTCAGGTTTATATTCTTCGAGTACACGTTCAAGCCGTTTTAATATTTCAAAATCGCCCAATAAAATACTGATTTCACACAGTATCCGTACTTTTTTAGCGGTAAGATGATGTTTTTCAAAAATTTCCGTCTCTAAATAGAGTGAAAGTGCGGGCCAATCTTCAGCTTCAAGAGTTGTTATGAGTTTCCAGTTGCTGATAAAGAATATATTCATTCCCAGAAAGAGAATCATAAAAAAAAGGACGAATATCCAGTAGTTTTTGAAAAAGCTGCCGATAAATTCAGTACCGGCGGTAAAGAATGAAAAAGAAAGCACTGTAAAGAAGATAGTTAACAGAACGGCATTAAAGATAATAATAAGCACTTTTAATTTCATTCAAAATCTCCTATAATCTATAAATAGATAGTGTAAATCTTTTGGTTACACTTTCAGTGTACTACAGGAGCGTATTTAAGTGAATACATTGAAACTTTTAGAGCTGAAAACCCCCGTATATTTTACGGAGGATGTGTACATTGATAAAAAGTTTTTGTTATTTACAAGAGAAAGTTGTTTTACGGATGAATTAAAAAGACTTCTTTCCGAATGGCAGTTTACGCTTCTCTATACAAAAGGAACCGTCACCGAAGCGAATCCTCAAAAAAAAGAAAATGAGGGCGAAGAAAAAAATGATGCGGCCGGCACAGGTCAAGTCCTAACCGAACCAAAACTTTCGGGCGAGTTAGTAGAAAAGACCTATCAAAGATTCTATGCCTTTGCTGACGAAGTGTATGGAGCCTATCGTAATAGGCAGGCGCTCAATACCGAAAGTGTCATTGCCAAAATGAAGGAATTCTGTACTTTTGTACAAGAAAACCGGCAGGCAGTACTTATTTTGCAATCGATTATGCCGTATAACGTAGATAATTTTCTTGTTACCCATTCGATTCGGTCGGCAGTTTTTGCTATCGTAGTCGGTATGGAACTTAAAATGCAAAATCATCAGCTGGTAGAATTGGCAACCACTGCTTTGCTGCATGAGATAGGCCTTATTCATATTTCCGAAGATATTTATTCCAGAGCAGCCGAACTGTCAGATGAGGAAAAAAAGTATCTCCATGTGCATCCGGTGCTTTCCTGTAAAATATTAAAGAAAGCCAAATTTCCGCTGCCGGTTTGTCTCGGTACGCTTGATCATCACGAGCGGGAAAACGGTACGGGATACCCTCAAAAGCTGACCGGTGAAAAAATTTCTCTTTACGGAAAGATTCTGGCGGTTGTCTGTTCTTATGAAGCGATGACCGGGGAGCGCAAGTATAAGAAAGCTGATGATCCTGCAACGGGGTTATTGAATGTTTTGCGCCGGGAACCTTCGCAATATGATGAAGAGGTACTCAAAGCGCTCTTGAATGCGCTGTCGTTTTTCCCGATCGGCAGCTTTGTGTATCTTTCAAATAATACCGTTGCACAAGTAATCGACAATAATTCGGAGGATCCTCGTTTTCCCGTTGTACGTGTTATTGATAGGTCTGCAAAAACGGCTTTTTCGGAAGCCATCCGTACTGCAATGGACGGTATCCGTATCATGCGTCCGGCACGTAAAGAGGAATGGGTTGCCGCTCTCAGCAAAGGAAAGAAGAAGGCGTAGCTTCGGCAGCTATCATGGGCTATACATCATCCGTATTGTAAATTAACAAAACGCTACAGATGCGCTGCATACTACCGTAGGCGTACAATAGTCTTGCCGGTACCGCCATGTTCGGGGCGGGCAAAGAAAAATTCCGCGACATACGGAGCCGCGGCGAGTTTTTCTTGAACCATTGTTTGCAACACGCCGTTTCCTTTCCCATGTACAATCGAAAATTCCTGCATATTATGCATCAAAGCAAGATCGAGTTGATTTTGCAGGTGTTTTTCCGCTTCGTCCAGCCGCATGCCCAGTAAGCGCAGTTCAAGCTCCGGGCGGCTTTCCTTATGCAGCTCCGCTTCTACCACAACCTGCGGCGTGCGCAACGGTGCGGTGCCGGACAAGTTGAGCGGTTCGAGTTTATCGGCGGGGAATGTCATTTTAACGGTATCGACCGCCACTAGCCAGTTCTTTTTTTCTTTCCGGATAATGACGCCGCGCCGGTGCAGGTGAGGGATAAGTACTTCCATACCTTCGGTCAGTATTTCGCTTACCGGAGCGCCGGTTGCAGACATACCGTTTGCCGGTTTTCCGTGTGCTTGATCCTGCTCACGATTTCGAAGCGCCTGCTGTAGGGCGGAAAGCTCCTCCTGTTCATTGCGGATATCCGTTTGCTCTTCTGCAAGCGTTTGTCCGAAATCGGCAAAGAACTGCTTGAGCTTACTTGTTTTTTCGTGCGTCAGCTCCCCTTCTTGAATTTCCCGCACGAGGTTTTCTATTTCGTTGCGTTTTTGCTCGAATAAATCGTTCAAGCGTTTATATCCCTGCGAGCGGAGAACTTGCTCCTTTTGACGGAGCTTGAGCGCGTTTAAATCGAAGCGGCGCTGTTTTTCCCGTAATGCTTTTTCCGTCTCGTCCTTTTCCCGTTCAAAGACCGCAAGCTGCTCATGCTTTTCCATCAGCCCCTTGATGAGGGCGGCGGCATCGGCGGAACTGTCCGCCATATACGCACGGGCGGCGCGGATAACGTCGGGGCTTAATCCGTTTTTTTCTGCAATATCGACGGCGCGGCTTTCACCGGGTATGCCCATCAGTATCCGGTATGAAGGGCGCAGCGTTGCCTCGTCAAAGGATACGGAGGCATTTACGCAGCCGCTTTTCCGGTATGCATAGTTTTTCAGCACACCGTGATGACTCGTTACAAAGACCCGCGAGCGGCGGGCAAACAGCTCATCCAAAATCGCCATAGCGAGCGCGCCGCCCTCTTGAGGGTCGGTACCGCTGCCGAGTTCGTCGAGGAGGATAAGGCTTTCCTCATCGGCTGCTTCCAAAAGCTCTCCGACAGTGCGCATATAGGCGGAAAAGGTCGAAAGCGAGCGGTCGAGCGACTGCTCATCTCCGATAGCGCAGCCGACATAGCGGAACACCGGTAGGCGCGTTTCTTCTCCGGCGAGTACCGGCCAGCCTGTTTGGTTTAACAGCACAAAGAGGGCGGCGGTTTTTAAGCTGACTGTTTTACCGCCGGTGTTTGGCCCGGTGATAATCAGTATCCGATCTTCCGCCGCCAGTTTTAGGTCGATAGGAACCGCTGCCGCGCCGAGCAGGGGATGCCGCGCTGCCTGTAAATAAAAGTATTGAGCGTTCCCCGTGTCGGGTACAAAAACACCGTTTTCCGTATATGCCCAGCGGGCGGCGGCGGCGGCACAGTCCAGCTCTAACACGAGCTCGTATGCTTGCTCAAGCGCCTCCGCTTCCTCCGCGAGCTTTGCGCTGATGCTCACCAACAGGCGGTGCAGCTCCTGTTCATACTCAGCCTGCGCCCGCATCAATTCGTTATTGCGCAGTACAATGCTTTCAGGTTCAAGGTAGAAGCTTTGCCCCGACTGGGAGTATTCGTGGATAATGCCCTTAATCCGCCCCTTAAAGTTGGAACGCACAGCGATAACCTGCCTACCGTTCCGCAGCACGGGTGTAGGCGTTTGCAGCATTCCCTTGGTAGACTCGTCGGTGCAGTAGCTCCGCATTGTTTTTTCGATATCGGCTTCAATACGCTGCATCTTTTTTCGGATAGCCGTCAGCGAGGGGATGTCGCGCAGCGCGCCGTTCTTGTCGATAAACGAAAACACCGCCTGTTCGGTTTGCGGAAGCGGCGGTATCGATTCGATGAGTGTACACGCGGTACTGTCCGTCTGCTTTTGCTTTATAGCCCATGCCTTCAATTCACCGACTTGCAGCGCCAAAAGCCCCGCCGCGTAGAGTTCCTCTACGGTAAGGCAAACACCGACGGTATGCAGCTGCTTTAACACGGAATCGAGCGGCGGGAGGTTTCTAATCGGTAGCGGTTCATCAGCCTGTAAAAACGAGAGGATATCCCGTCCCAGCTCCTTTGCTGCGGTAATCTCCGCCGCATCTTGCAGCGGCCGTTTTTGTAGACAGCGTTCTCGTGCTTCCTCAGATTTGCAGTAACCTGCGATAATCTCCGCAATGCGGAAAAATTCTAAAACTTCTAATGTATGCGGTGTCATTACATTCCTTACTTATTCACTACCGTTATAAATAACGAATAGTTTATCAGTTTTTACTATTTATCGATAGTGCTTTCCGATATGGTGATTTACAAATAACATCCCGATAACCTGCATATTTTTTATTTTTTCTCCTTAAGTGTTTTTCAATAACTCCGATATATGTAATAAGCACAGTGAAAAGGTTGTGCACCCTTCATTGTGTTACGTTCTTCTGTGTCGGATAGCAGAGGATCTGGAAAATAATTATTGACATATCGGCAGGGATGCCGTGACGGACGCCGTAAGGTAAAAAACTCGTCAAAAATCGCCGAAGGAGTAGCAATATGATCATTAATCACAACATGAGCGCTATGTTTGCACAGAGAACAGTTGGTCAAACCAACGTTTCCACTCAGAAAAACATAGAAAAACTTTCATCCGGTTTACGCATCAATCGTGCAGGGGATGATGCTTCCGGCTTAGCAGTTTCCGAGAAAATGCGAAGCCAAATCCGCGGCTTGAACAGAGCAAGTGCCAACGCTCAAGACGGCATTTCTTTTATTCAAGTTACCGAAGCGTTCTTGCAGGAAACAACTGATGTTATGCAGCGCATCCGTGAATTAAGCGTTCAGTCTTCGAACGGTATTTACAGCGCCGAAGACCGCTTGTACATCCAGGTTGAAGTATCTCAGCTTGTTGCTGAAGTTGACCGGATTGCAAGTCACGCACAGTTCAACGGTATGAATCTGCTTACCGGCCGTTTCGCTCGTGAAACAGGAGAAAACACCGTTACCGCCTCTATGTGGTTCCATATCGGTGCCAACATGGATCAGCGCATACGTGCATATGTCGGTACAATGACCGCTAAAGCACTCGGTGTTCGCGACGTTGGTGACGAATCGATTCTTACAATCGATACGCCTGAAACAGCAAACCGTGCAATCGGTACCATTGATGAAGCCATCAAGAAGATCAACAAACAGCGGGCTGATCTCGGTGCATACCAGAACAGACTCGAGATGAGTGTTGTCGGTATCAATGTTGCAGCGGAAAACCTCCAAGCCTCGGAATCACGCATACGTGATGTCGACATGGCTAAGGAGATGGTAGAATTCACCAGAAACCAGATCCTGACGCAGTCCGGTATGGCAATGCTTGCACAAGCAAACCAGCAGACACAAAGCGTGATGTCTCTGTTGCGCTAAGCATTAGAGAGTGACGGAAAAGGTTGCCTCCTACTAGGGATGCAACCTTTTTTTTATTATAATCGATTCCGTTATATAGTATGCGACAACTTACCGAACTGGATATTTATATATTAAAGCAAGAATTTCCTCAGCTCAGTCTTACAGAAGACCCTGACATTGAACGCTATTTTGAATTTCGTTCTTTGAATAGACAAGCGGAGGCATTGCGGCTCTATAATACAAAGTTGATACATCGATATCCTGATAATAAGATGCGGGTACAGTTGATGACCTATTACCGAAAGCGCGATTATCGATTCCATATTTTGCTTACCGATTCGCTTGTTCAGCTCGCGGATCGGACTGTTGTTCAGGTCAAAAAAGTTATCATTTTCTTTGCAGACACTATTGCTCCGTTAAAGCGTGCAAAGGTATATACGATTATTAAAGTATGCGAAAAAGTCATTAATGCTATTTCTCCGAATCGATTTGCCGCTATTAGTTTTACTGAAAAATATACGCGGTATGCCGAAAAGCTTAAATACCATGCCGCCGATATGCGGCAAGCTGCTGATATTATCCGCATGTATATTACCGATACGCTTTCTTCTGTGCGGGAATACCGTGAAGAACAGGATCGGAAAAACGTTCAAGAGAAAACACGGAGAGCACTTCATAAAGAAAAGGCTTCCGTTGTCGATTTTTCAAAAATTGTATTCACAAAAGAGCAGGTTGCTTCAATTACCATTCCTTCATCCATAATCCGTATCGAGGATAAAGTACTTGCCTATACTATGAAATATTGGAATCGCTATGCCGACGGTGCTTTTGAAAATATACTGCTTTTGTACAGCAGAAAGTACGGCACTAATCATTATGCGATTTTCCATGCGGTAAAAGTAGGCAGAGTGCGTAATTGGAAAGATGAGGAACTGCTCCATGCGGTACTCGCGAATGTAGCACAGGGATACTATTACAGTATCTCCGGGGATTTGTACTTACAACGAGCCTGGAAGCAGTTAAAGCTTAATCTGGATCCTTCGTCTCCGCCTTCGCAGGTTAAAGGATTGCCCGTACCGGCTGTAAAAAAAGCAAAGGCTGTAAAACGGTCAAAAAAACAGACTGAAAAAGCAGTGGTTCAAAAAACGAACAAAGCGGAAAAGGAGACTGTTTCCACACGTAAGAAAAAAGAGACGAAAAAAAATGTTCAGGTTAATTCCGTTTCGGTGTCCGGAGCTGCAATGCCGTCTCCGTCTGCGAAAAGAGTATTGCAAAAAAACACAGCGACAGCGCCCGAATCAAGCAAGAGTACAAAACCGGTTTCAGCAGCTTCAATACCGGAATCCGGAAAAACCGCTCAGGAACAAACAGTCGCTGAAAAAGCATCGGCTTCCGTTCAAATATATCCCATCAATGAGCCTAAAGGTCTGCCGGCCTCCATCGCCGAAACGGTAAAAAAAGTAACGGGCAAAAGCTACGGTGTCTACCGCGATCTCTTCTTCAAAGAAGTCCGATCGGCAATCCGTACAATTCTCCAACACTCAACAGTACAAAAATTATCGTTCTTCGGCAGCGAACAAAACAACGCCGAAAATATCATTTATCAATTTTTAGAAACCAATTACGACAATCCCTATCAGCAATGGCAGGGCAGTAAAGAACAGGCCGATGTGTTTGAGCAAGGATTCCGCATCGACAGCCTCGAACCGATTATTCGCCTTTGGGCTAAAGAAAACCTCTGATGCACAGGACAATCGTATCAGATAAAATAGATCAAGTTCCGCAGAATTATAGGTTGGGTGACCATTTGAGCCGCATAGCGGCGAAACTCTGGGCGGACAGACTATAATTCTGCGGGGAATATAAATACACTTTCTGATATGTTTACCCTGCGCTCTGATACGTTTACCCGGCGGAAGTTTGACATTTGAGGGGCTTACCGCTATACTTTTTTTATGCTCAGTAATTTTCATACTCATACGTATCTGTGCAAACACGCTGAGGGTACTCCGGTTGATTATGTACGGCAGGCCGCAGCTGTCGGTTGCTCTGCGCTCGGGTTTTCCGACCATTGTCCTTATCCACACGACGACATGTGGCTCTATTGCCGGATGGCAGCGGCTGATATCCCGTTGTATAAGCGCCTCGTTGAAGACGCAAAAAAGGAAGCCGATTTTCCCGTGTACTTCGGGTTTGAATGTGAATGGTCGCCGCAACATCACAACTGGTTTAAGGATGAGTTAATCGGCCGCTATGGAGCAGACTATTTGGTATTCGGTTCACACTGGTTTCCGCTGCACGGCGGACTTGAATATATTGCGACCGTTACCGAAAGACGTTTGCTGCATACCTATATCGATTTTACGATTGAAGGGATGAAGTCGGGGCTCTATGCGTTTTTAGCTCATCCCGATTTGTTTTTGAGCAGCATCCGGTCTATCGATGCGGACTGTCTTGCCTGTGTCGATGCGCTCATCGATGCTGCAAATGATTTGGGAATGCCTCTTGAAATCAACGGCTACGGGCTGATTAAATCGAAGGTGCGGCGGGATTACGGTGAGGACTATCAATATCCCGTAGCGGCGTTTTGGAAACGTGCAGCGCAAAAAAATGCCCGTATTATCTGCAATGCCGATGCGCATCAAATAGAACAGGTTTTGGCAGGAGTGCAGAACGGTATCGAATATGCGGAAGACCTCGGCATACCGATAATCGATGCGGCGGAAGCGCTGGGCTTTGCACATAAGTAGGATTGGTTCACACGTATGTTGAAAGAGGTCATATTTTTGAGGATATACGATGCGTAAGGATACGCCGCATACTGCCGAACGGAAAGCCGCTCGTGCCGTTGTGGAAGGACGGGTGCAGGGCGTGGGCTTCCGTTATTGGACGGTACAGGTTGCACGGGAATTCGGCATTACCGGCTGGGTACGGAACTGTCCCGACTATTCAGTGGAGATATTTGCGGAAGGAGACGGCGCCGCGCTCTATGAATTTTTCAATGCAGTGCAGCACAGTCATCCCCGCGCGTATATTTCCAACTTTACCGTTACAGCGGCGCAATATCAAGGTTTGGAATCTTTTAGCGTCCTCTTTTGAAAATATATGGCACATCTACTTCGTTGCTACGCACAAATTAATCCTCAACGTATCAAAGATACGCCTGCGGTTAATTTGTGCTCGCGCCTTGTATCTGTACCATCTATTTTCAAAAGGCTAACGGAAAGCTATATCCGTGTGCCGCTACCGCAAATGCTCAACGTATTAGAACGGACAAGGACGTACAACTGTTCAAAAGGCTTTTTAGGAGCGGCATGGATGCCATTGTTCGGGAATGTACATCCGTGTACACTTTTAATGATGCATCTACTGAGGAGAACATAATGGTTGTTAAAATAGTGCTTCCGTTTTTGTATCTCGGGTTCGGTTTTCTTGTTGGGAAAACGCCGATCGATATAAAAAATCAGACATCGTATCTTTTAACGAGATTGGTTATTCCAATGGTGATTATTTATAACATTGCAACGTTTCACAGCGATTTGTTTTTTATTATTACCGCTATGATAGTTATGCTGACTGCAATGATGCTTTTGAGCCGACTCTTTACTTCCGATGCTGTCGAACGTTTATGTTTTTTCTATTTAAATATCGGATGGCTTGCTCTGCCGGTTGTTACTGCTGTGTGGGGTGACAGTGCAGCAATGGCTGTCCTTTCGTTGTATATCGGCAACTCTCTTTTTGGTAATTCCATTGGCGCGGGTATGTTGATCAATAATGGTGCTGTAAAGATCGACATAAAACGGACATTACAGTCCCCCCCAGTGGCAGCGCTTATTATCGGTGTCGCCTGTATTCCTTTCGGTGATGTCTTTCGGCAGTATCTCCCACCGGTATATCGAATGGTAAAATGGTTACTGACTTTCTTAGGTATGGGGGTACTCGGAATGTGGCTGGCTCATATAAAACTTTGCCGTAAAGATTTTAAAGCTGCGCTGCGTTGGGCGTTACTAAGGGCAATAATAGTCGGCTTCTTTCTAACTTTGTTTATTTATATTGCAGGTATGTTTAAACTGGAACTGGTAACTGGGAATAAATCCGCACTATATATAATCTGTATTATGCCTCCGGCTGCCAATATTATCGTATTGGAAACACATTACTGTCGTACTGGAAAGTCTGCGGGGCTTACCGCTTGCGGTACTCTTTTGAGTTTAATTCTTATCGCTTTATATATTGTGGTAACAAAACTGCTGTTTTAAACCCCG